>JAJFUL010000201.1 GCA_021372425.1 Spirochaetaceae bacterium | reverse complement strand
ATCGTGTCTTTCCCGGCCTTGAAGGAGATATCGGTCGCAGCGCCAAATCCGCTGCCAAAGAAGACTTGGAAATCGATGCTGAAAGGCAGGAGTTCACGGACCTTCGGGTCCGCACAGTACTGGAGCCCCGGCCTGGCTGCGACAGCTCCTGCCGGAAAAAGCCTCAGGCCCGAGTCAATCCGGACTTTTCCGGCAGCTTTCAGTGGCCGGCTATAGGATTCATCCAAAGGATCCGGCATCGCCTGCGGCATAGGCAGATGCGGAGCGATAGGCGGTACAGGCAGTTCAATGGGGGGCATCGCTGGCGTCGAAGGTGACGACATCGGCGGTGCCAGACCATCCTGTTTCATGCGAAGCGGCCAGAGCGTCAGAAGAAGCTCGTAGGTTCCATCCTGCACTTGCCTGCCCGAATCATCCTTGCCGTCCCAGAAGCAATCCTGCGACCAGGTACTGAATTCATCCAGTTTCAAGGAACGAATCGTCTTGCTTTCTTCGTCCTTTACCTCCAGCGATCCGAAACCCGGTCCTGTGACGGAAAAGGCTATATGAGCCCTTCCATAGGCACCCTTGTTTTCCGGATTCACTACTGAAGGCGAAATTTTGAAATGCTCGAGTTCGAAACGGGAAGGTTTTAGCTGCATCTGGATGTAAGAAGTCTTGTTCCTTGCGATATAAATCTTGAGCGACTGCTCCTCAAACCCAAATTTCCTGGCCACGAGGCTGTGTTTCCCCACGGGAACTTCCTGAAGGCCCCTTTGGATCCTTCTTCCGTCTATGGTCAATTCTGCGTCTTCAGGATAGACCATGACCGACAGGAGACCCGTATGGGGATCGAGGTGTATGCTGATCACATACTTCATATTTTCCTGAAGTGTGAAGTAGAAATGTGCAGGGTAATGGTCCTCGGCCGTGACCAGCACGCTGTGCATTCCTGGTCTCAGCTGGCCGTTCCAGCTTGTCATGCCGAAATACACACCGTCTACGATGATGTAGGAACCGTTGACATCAGTCCTGATGGCGACAATGGCCATGCCAGGGCATTGTGCAGCCTCTGCGGCCATCGATTGTGATCCTTTTTCGCTTTCATCCGGCCAGGCCATGAAGACCGTGCACGCAAGCAGCAGAAAAAGGGCGGGAGTCCTCAGGTTTTTCATATTTTCAGCATAATGTATGGTTTTCCGATAGACAAGAAGTATTTTTGTGAAGGTGATTGCATTGTGCAAACCAGGTTTGTATAATGACCAAATACTTTTATTGAGAGGGGATGATGGCGAAGAAGAGGTATAGGATCACGAGAAATGACATTCTGCTTGCCATTGCACGTGGTTCACCTATCATTCGTTCGGCTTTCGTAGTCATCTGCCTGGTCACGCTGGTCGGATCCAGTTTCATGCCGGACCAGAACCTCAGCGTCGCCCAGGGAAGTATCGGCTCGGGGGACAATGTCCTGAGCGAGACACTCGCCATCAGCGAGCCTGAAGACAAAGGCCTTTCGTATACCGTCTATGAGGTAAGGAAGGGCGATACGGTCTCCGATATCGCCGATACATTCGATATATCGGTCGATACGGTGCTCAGCATGAATGATATTCAATCGGCGCGCTCGTTGAAACCTGGCCAACTCCTGAAGATCCCGAATATGGCAGGCATCGTCTACGAAGTCAAAAAAGGCGATACAGTCAAGGCTGTCGCCGATAAATTCGAAATATCCGCTAAACGCATCGTCGAGGTCAATGGACTCAAGTCTGAAGAGATGTCTTCGAGCCGGACGCTGTTCCTTCCTGATGCCAAGTTGCCTTCGACCACGGTTCGCGAAATTTCGGGTGACCTGTTCAAATGGCCTGTTCGTGGTGTCATCACTTCATGGTTCTCGTGGCGGCGTGATCCTTTCAGCGGGAAGAACAGCTTCCACAATGGTCTCGATATAGGCGTGCCGCTCGGGACACCTATCGGCGCTGCTATGGAGGGCACGGTCAGTGAAGCCGGCTATTCGCCGATCATGGGGAAATATGTGCAGGTTTCGCATTCGGGAGGATGGAAGACGCTTTATGCTCATATGTCTTCAATCCAGGTTCAGGAAGGCCAATATGTGAACAAAGGGGACAGGTTGGGGCTTTCGGGCAACACCGGCTACAGCACGGGACCCCATGTGCACTTCTCGGTCTTCAAGAACGGCAAGGCGGTCAATCCCGCCAACGTGCTTCAATAAAGCAAGCCGCAATGGCTTCCCGGGAGTAAATTCCCAAGATTTGCCGCGGCTTCCAATCCTTAAGCGGCTTATTTGACGGCCAGGCAATAATCTGTTACCATTCTCCACTATGAGAGAGCTACACGGTATCGCCGCATCTCCGGGCACTTCCTTCGCACCTGTTCTCATTTTTAAGGATGAGTTCTCCTCTTCCATACCTTCGTATCCCATCATGGAGAACGAAGTTGAGTCCGAATACGCGAGATACCAGGCTGCCGTGGAGCAAGCCAGGGTTGAAGTAAGCGCCTTGCGGGCCAAAGCCATGGAAGACGCGGGCGAAGAGCAGGCAGCGATTTTCGATGCCCATCTTCTCATGCTCGACGATCCCGAAGTGAATGAGAAGATCAGGGCCGAGCTTGACAGCTCCCTCACGAATGTCGAAAGCATTGTGTTCTCCACAGAACGGAAGATGATGGAAAACCTTGCATCCGCGCAGGACCCGTACATCCAGGAACGCGTATCCGATGTCCATGATGTGACGAGGCGGATCATGGGGCACCTCCTCAACAAGGAGAGGATGACCCTCGCCGATATAAACAGGGACGTGATCGTCGTTGCCCGCAATCTCCTTCCTTCCGACATGGTCGGCATGGCTCGGGGCAGGATCAAGGGAATAGCGACAG
>JAJFUL010000200.1 GCA_021372425.1 Spirochaetaceae bacterium | reverse complement strand
TCCTGAGCGAGTTCGGCAAGGCCGTCCTTCTTCATGAGCGGCAGTACAGCCACCGTCACTGGTGCGAAGAGCGGGTTGAAGTGCAGTACCGTGCGGTAGTCGTCATCGTTGCCCTTGTCGGCGACCTTCTGCTCCTCATAGGCATCGCAGAGTACCATGAGCAGCTCGCGGGTAAGCCCGGCGCTTGTCTCGATGATGTAGGGGATGTAGCGCTCGTTGCCGTTATCCTGATCGATATACTGCAGGTCCTTGCCCGAAAATTGCTGATGCCGCGTGAGATCGTAATTGGTCCTGTTGTGGACGCCCTCAAGCTCCTTGAATCCCATAGGAAACTCGTACTCGATGTCGTAAGCGTCTTTCGCATAAAATGCCAGCTCATCCGGCCCGTGTCTGTGCCAGCGCAGCTTGTCCATGCGGATGCCCATCTTCCTGAAGTAGTTCCAGCGCTGCTCGCGCCAATACTCGAACCACTCGACATCGGTGCCCGGCTTGACGAAGAACTGCATCTCCATCTGCTCGAATTCGCAGCTGCGGAAGATGAAATTTTTGGTAACAATTTCGTTGCGGAAAGCCTTGCCGATCTGGGCTATGCCGAAGGGAATCTTCATGCGGTTCGACTGGACGATGTTCTTATAGTTGACATAGATACCCTGCGCTGTTTCCGGGCGCAAATAGATAAGGCCTGTTCCGTCATCCACAGGGCCGATGTTCGTCTTGAACATCAGGTTGAATTTCCTGGTATCGGTGAGCTCCCCGCCGCATTCCGGACAGGTTTTCGTCCTGAGATTTTCTTCCGGAATCTGATCGGCCCGGAAACGCGTCTTACATTTTTTACAGTCGACCAGAGGGTCGGTGAAGTTCTCGACGTGGCCGGAAGCTTCCCAGACCTTGGGATGCATAAGAATTGCTGCATCCAGTCCGACAATATTGTCGTGGAGCTGTGTCATCTCCTTCCACCAGAACTGGGCTATGCGGTTTTTCAGCTCGATGCCGTTGGGACCATAGTCCCAGGCACCTGCCTGGCCGCCATATATTTCGGATGACTGGAACACGAAGCCCCTGCGCTTGGCCAGGGAAACGATTTGATCCATTGTAACTGCTGTATCAGACATCATTCACTCCTCTCAAAACTTATCAAAACTACTGTTGCTGATTCTTTTTTTCGATTTTGGCCCAGGTGTCGCGCAAAGTTTCGGTCCGGTTGAACACTGCCTTGCCGCTTTCCTGCGAATCAAGGTCCTTGCAGAAATAGCCAAGCCTTTCAAACTGAATTGTCTGGCCGACCAGTACCGATTTGACGGCCGGCTCTGCAAAGGCGCAGTCAATCTCTTCGAGCGAGTGATCGGAAAGGTTATCGAGGAAGGTCTGGCCTGAGGGCACATCCGTGGGGCGCTCAGCCTCGAAGAGATAATCATAAAGTCGAGCCTTGAACTCCACCGCAGTATCCTTGGAAACCCAGTGGATCGTGCCTTTTACCTTGCGGTTATCGGGTGCGTCGCCGCCGCGAGTCTGCGGGTCGTAGGTGCAATGCACAGCGGATATTTCGCCCGAAACCGGGTCCTTGTCGAATCCGGTACAGGTGATGATGTAGCCATATCGCAGCCGAACCTGATTGCCCGGAAATAACCGGTAATACTTGGGCGGCGGCATCTCCCTGAAATCATCCTTCTCGATGAAGAGTTCCCTGCCGAAGGGTATTTCCCTGCTTCCGCCTTCTGGATTCTCGGGATTATTGACTGCCGAAAGCATTTCAGTCTTGCCTTCGGGCCAGTTGTCGATGATGAGCTTGAGTGGCCTCAGCACAGCCATGTACCTGTCGGCTTTGCGGTTCAGGTCCTCACGGACGCAATGCTCGAGGAGTTGGATGTCCACGAGCGAGTCAGTCTTCGCGATGCCGATGCGTGTGACGAAATCTCTTATCGCTTCTGGCGTATAGCCTCGGCGGCGCAGCCCAGCGATGGTCGGCATGCGTGGATCATCCCAACCTGACACTTTCTTCTCTCGCACCAGCTGGATCAGGGATCGTTTGGAAAGAATAGTATGCGACAAATTGAGCCGGGCAAATTCGATCTGCCGCGAAGGGAACACTTCGCAGTTTTTTATGAACCACTCATAAAGGGGGCGATGGATCTCGTATTCGAGAGAGCAGAGAGAATGAGTCACGCCTTCTATCGCGTCGGAAAGAGGATGCTGAAAATCATACATGGGATAGATGCACCATTTGTCGCCTGTCCGGTAATGGGGCTCTCGCCTTATCCTGTACATGACTGGGTCGCGCATATGGAGGTTAGGGCTCGCCATGTCGATCTTTGCACGCAAGGTCTTCGATCCGTCAGCGAACTCTCCCGCCCTCATCCGGGCGAACAAGTCCAGGTTCTCCCCGACCGAGCGGTCGCGGTAAGGACTGTTCTTCCCTGGGGGCGTAAAGGTGATATTGCTCTTGTCCGGGACATTGGTCCCGCGGTATTCCTTGATTTGGTCCTCGTCCAGATCATCCACATAGGCGAGGCCTTTGCGGATAAGGCCGCAAGCCAGGTCGTAGAGTCTTTCGTAGTAATCGGAGGCAAAGTACTCGCGGCCTTCCCAGTCGTAGCCCAACCATTTCAGGTCGCGCTTGATGGCCTGCACATAGGATTCGTCTTCTTTTTCAGGGTTCGTATCGTCAAAGCGCAGATTGCATTTTCCATGGAAGCTTTCCGCAACGCCAAAATCGATCGAAATGGCCTTGGCGTGCCCGATGTGGAGCCAGCCATTCGGCTCGGGCGGGAATCTGGTATGGACTTCCACACATTTCCCCTGGGCCAGGTCTGCAGCGACGGCCTCCCTGATAAAATCGGTTCCGCTGCTGGTGCCAGTATCGATGTCGCCCATAAATACTCCTTGCCATACTTCAGAGGTATGGTGACTTACTATGCCCTTTTCAGGCCCTGTGGGTCAAGAATCATGCAACAGGTTCAGGATAGGTATGCGATCGAATCCTTTATGCGTTCGATCGTTTCCTGTTGTCCGAGGATTCGCATGGATTCGAAGAGCGGCGGGCTCACGCGGGCGCCGGTGATCGCCACGCGGAGTGGCATGAGAAGATCGCCCAGCTTGGCACCGATTTGCTCGGCATGCCGTTTGAAGGCCTCTTCCATGGTCTCAAGGTTGGAAAAATCAAGGTCTTCCATGGCCACCGCGAGGCACTCCCTCAGCATCTGCAGGGCAGTCTGCTGGTCGCGCTTCTTCGGGATGAATTCCGCAGCGGCCGGCATGGCCGGCTTCCTGTAGAGATAAGCCATCATCGCTGCTGCGTCGGATAGGACTTTTAGCCTTTCCTTCACGAGAGGCATGGCCTGCAAATCGAGTGCATCGGCCGCAGAGTCCTCCCCTTCCCGGATGCCAGCATCGACAAGGAAGGGTTTCACCAGCTGCGCAAGCTCTGCATCGCTTTTTTGCCTTATATACTGGCCGTTGAACCACTCTAGCTTCTGATAGTCGAAAACGGCCGGGGCCTTGTTAAGTTTTTCAACCTTGAAGAGCTCGATCATCTCGTCGATTGTGAAGAGGTCGCGCCCATCTTCAAAGGAGCAGCCCAATTGGGCAATGTAATTGATGAGAGCCTCGGGGAGGTAACCAGCCTTGCGGAACTCATTGACCGCGGTGGCGCCGTGACGCTTCGAAAGCTTGTGACCATCCTGGCCAAGCACCATGGGCAGGTGGCAGAGCAGAGGCTGCTCCCATCCAAAGGCATCGTACATGATGCGGTGCAGCGGCGCGGATGGAATCCACTCCTGAGCGCGCATCACATGCGTAATGTTCATCAGGTGGTCATCCACCACGTTCGCGAGGTGATATGTCGGGAAGCCATCGGACTTGAGCAGGACAGGGTCCGGGCTTATGTCGGCATTCTTCCACTCGACATCGCCCAGCAGCAAGTCTGCAAAAGTCGTTGTCCCCTCGAGGGGGATTTTCAACCGGATCACATACGGCTTGCCCTCACCGAGATTGCGGGTGACCTCGTCGCGCGAAAGGTTGCGGCAATGCCGGTCATAGCCCTGCTCGCCTGACTTTTGCTCATCCTGGGCCTTGCGCAGCTGCCCCAGCCTCTCCTCGTCGCAGAAGCAATAGTAAGCCTTGTCCATTGCGATGAGTTGTTCCGCGTACTGGCGGTAAAGGGGAAGCCTTTCCGACTGAACATAGGGGGCCACTGGCCCACCGATATCGGGACCCTCGTCCCAATAGAAACCGAGCCAGTGAAAAGTGTCATAGAGATTCTTCACATAGCCATCGGAATAACGGGTCCTGTCAGTATCCTCGAGTCTGAGGATGAAAGTTCCTCCCATCGATTTTGCAAAAAGGTAATTGATGAGCGCAGTTCTGACTCCGCCAATGTGCTGGTTGCCGGTCGGCGAAGGTGCGTATCTCACCCTGATATTCATCGGATGCTCCTTGTGCGGATAGGCCTTGTGGCTTCCGAGTATAGCTTTGAGCGCTTTGACGGGTCAAGGCAAAGGAGAGTTGCGATTTTTCGCTACGGATTTATAGCCCTATGGGCTAGCCCCCTACGGTCTATAGCCTGTAGCGAAGGCACTGAGTGCATAGGTCAACAGCAGGGGAATCACGCTGAGCACACACGTGGCCATCCATCCGAGCACAATGCCAATTCGGAAAGGCCTCAGGCCGAAGACAGGATACATGATCCAGAGGCTGACTTTGGCCATTGAAATTGCGAAAAGGGCAATGGATCCTGCCAGCGCGAGTCTCAAGAGCAAGCTGAAAGTTCCGTGCGATAATTCCAGGATATTGGCCTTGAGGCCTGCCACGAGGCAAATAACCGCGAAGGCAAATGAAAGGCCTGCCGCCCAAGAGAGAAATCTTCCGGGAAGATCGCGGTCGAGCCAATCGCCCAATTCCGGCTTATCCATATTGACAACTGTATCATTTCGATGGCTGTTTTAACAGAGGGAGAACCTGGATGGATTATTTTTTCAGCTTCAACAAATTGGGTTATCTTAAAAGAAAGAAGCCAAACGGCTGCATTCTCTGCCTGATCCGCGACGGTTCCGATGAAGTGGACCGCCTTGTCGTCGCGGAAACCGCGCATGTCGTCATTTCGCTCAATCTCTATCCTTACAATCCCGGCCATCTCCTGATCTTTTCCAAGCGACATGTCACTGACATCCGCCAGCTCGATGCTATTGAGAGAAAGGAAATGGATCGCGCAACAGAAGTCTGCCTCAATGTCCTGGACAGGGCCTTTTCCCCTTCGGGCTTCAACGTCGGCTACAACATTGGCCTGGCAGCTGGAGCGAGCATCGAGCATCTGCACATGCACATAATCCCGCGCTATCAGAACGAAATCGGCATAGCGGAACTTGTCGGAGGCAAGCGTGTGCTCGTCCAGGATCCCAAGGATACACTTGTGCTGCTACAAAAGGAATTCGCCGCCGAGTGGCATGACGACCAGTAGGGGACATGATCCGGCCGAGATGACCGGATCAGGAATCACGTTTCTGTTGCTAATGCCGAAACCGCCTTTTTCCCAGCAAAGCCCAGCGAGAGACCATTGCAGCCCAACTGAATTCATGCCGCTGCAGTAATCTCCAAGAGGAAAGACCGAAACGATGCTTTGCGGCTTCAGTTTAAGTCCGGCAGTCTTCCCCCTGTCCAGCCAATATGCCGATTCCGTCCGGGTGTGCCAGGCATCGGGATGCTTTTCACGCATGAACATGGCATACATCGCGATGAAATGGTCCATGCGGCCGCCGCCGGCGCCTGCGACTTCAACATGCTCGCAGCCCAGATCGGCAGCAAGTCTGAAGGCCAGTTCCGTATCGGTATCGTCCTTTTCCGGAGGATACCTCAGAATGCGTTCCGGCGCATACTCGGCAAGGATTTCCATATCGCCAAGGCTGTCGAAATCGCCTATTATCCAATCCGGTATGACATGACAACTGCGTGCCGCTGACAGCCCGGAATCTGCAGCGATCACCAGATCCATGGATTGGGACAGCTTTGAGAGAAACCTTGAAGGAGGATGTTCTCCCCCGGTCACAATGAGAGCCTTCATGGTATTCTCACTTTTCGCAAACATGGATGCTTTGTCAATATGGACACAGGGTTGCAGTCCGGAGTATCCTTTCCGCACAGGGATGAACAGAACGATGAATCATCATTTTCATATACCAAAGGAAATTGAATTCCTCCTTCAAAAGATTGAAAGCTCCGATAGGAAAGCATATATCGTGGGAGGAGCTCTGCGGGATTTCATCATGGGACGGAAAAACTGCAATGATTTCGATGTCGCCACCGATGCAAGCCCCCAGGAGATTATTTCGCTTTTCCCGCATGTCATTCCGACGGGCATCAAGCACGGCACCGTTACGGTCCTTTTGGGAAATTTTCAGGTCGAGGTGACCACTTTCCGCATAGAAAAAGGCTACTCAGACGGCCGACATCCCGATAGTGTCTCTTTCGTCAGCGACATCGAAGACGATCTCTCGCGCCGCGATTTCACTATGAACGCTATGGCCTATAACCATGCCGCAGGGCAGATCATCGATCCCTTCAATGGCCAGGACGATATCAGAAACCGGTGTATACGCTGTGTCGGCGATCCTGCACAGAGGTTCGGCGAAGATGGCCTGAGGCCGATGCGTGCCGTCCGGTTCGCGGCCCAACTCGGATTTCAGATGGAACCTGCGACTTTGGCTGCAATTCCGGCTTGCCTCGCTTCATTTGCTGCCGTTTCCCGAGAGAGGGTGCGGGATGAATTCGAAAAGCTGCTCATGGGCGAGTGGGCTCTGGAAGGGCTACGGCTTCTGGAAAGTACGGGATTGCTGGAGGCAATCATCCCGGAGATGATGCCTTGCCGGAATTGCAGCCAGAAAGGGACGCATGTCTTCGATGTCATGGATCATTCCTTCCACGCCGTGGCGGCCGCCCCATTCCAGGTAAATTTGCGCTGGGCCGCCCTTCTCCACGACATTGGCAAACCGGCCTCGATGGCAACAGGTCCCGATGGCATCCCCACCTTCTATAACCACGAAAAGATTTCCGCGCAGCTTGCCGGCCAGATACTCCGCCGTCTGAAACTATCGAATGACGATATTCGGGATATAGTGCACCTGATCGAAGAGCATATGTTTCATTACACTGAGGAATGGTCAGACGCAGCCGTCCGCCGCTTCATCGCCCGTGTCGGGACTGAAAATATCGATGATCTTTTTGACTTGCGGATGGCAGACTCAGCCGCGATCCAGGATCTGATGCCCGACCAAAGGAATCTCGAGCAGCTGCGGCTACGGATAGATCGCCTGATCGCCAATGATGGCGCCTTCGGGCTCAAGGATCTGGCTGTCAACGGCAACGACCTTCTTTCGATTGGCGTGCCGAAAGGCCCCCTCATGGGGAAGGTTCTGGATGCGCTGTTGGAGACCGTCCTGGACGACCCCGAGCAAAACAACCGTCAGACTCTCATGAATATTGCGCACAACTTCATGCTGAGACTGGGGATCGAAACATCATCGGGTTCTTGAATCGCTCAATCTTGAATCGTCCGGTGCTGTTTGCTCAGTGTGACAGGCTTGCAATGTCCTGCAACTGCCCTGCAATTTCAGGGTTCTTCTCGGCGAGGCTTCTGCAGACGTTTTCGGCCGCATTCTGCTCGCTTTCCTTCTTTGTTTTCCCGGGAAATGGCCCATGGACGCTTGCACCAAGCGTGCATGAAATCCAGAACACCTTGTCGTGTTCAGGCCCTTCGACCCGCTCACAACGATAGACGGGCAGACAGCGCAGGTACTTCTGCGAGTATTCCTGCAGTATCGTCTTGTAGTCTTTGCTTTGCCCCAGGATGGTGGCTTTGATGGATGGCTTCAGGCTCCCACACACAAAGCTGGATGCCGCCGCATGACCTTGGTCCAGGAATATTGCTCCAACCAGGGCCTCGAAAGCGTCGGCGATCAGCGCCTTCTTGTTCCTTCCGCCCGAAAGCTCTTCGCCGCGTCCGAACAGAAGAAGGTCCGGGATGCCCATCTCGATACCTTTTTCGGCAAGTGCAGCTTCTGAAACAACGACGCTTTTTATCCTGGACAGCTCGCCTTCCGGGGCATTGGGCAGCAATTTATACAGATAAGCGGCGACGGCCTGGCCTAATACAGCATCCCCGAGAAACTCGAGGCGCTCGTTGTGCTCAATTGCGGAGCCGTTTTTTGAGGAACATTCATTGATGCAGGACCGGTGTGTCATTGCCGAGTCGAGCAGCGAGATATTTTTGAAATGTATGTTGATCTTATTCTGGAATGCTTCGAGAGAGGAAAGGCGTAGAGAATCAGTTCGCTCTTGCATGGTTGCCTTGGCGCCAGATTTGCTCCACGCCTTCAAAATTGGGAGCTTGTCCCTTATTTGACCTGTGTCTTGATAAACTCGTAGGCATCTCGGACGGTTTCGAACTCATTCGCTTTTTCGTCCGGAATCTGGATGCCAAGCTCTTCTTCGATGCCATAGACAAGCTCATAGGTGTCGAGAGAGTCAGCACCCAAATCCTGCCTGAAGCTGGCATCCATCGTGATCTTGCTTTCCTCTACTTCCAGCTTGTCAGCGATGATTTTCTTGATTTTCTCAAAGAGTTCGTCCATTGATGATCTCCTTATTTCGACTCAGGGGCAAAAACCTGGCGTCCCCTGTAGAATCCGCATTTTGGGCAAACACGATGCAAAAGCACCGGGTTCCCGCAGTTGGAGCACTGCACGATCGTGGGCACGGTAAGCTTCATATTCACCGAGCGGCGTCTTCTTGTCCTTGCTTTTGAAGTCCTAAATTTAGGTACAGCCATGATATAACCTCATTCTACTCAGTTTTGGCCAATTCCTGTAAAAACTATTGGCGACATTATACACATATTCAAATCTTGTCAAGAGAACCAATACAAATGGCGGGAAATAGCCTACAACATTTCATTCACTTGTAAAAGAGGCCCAAAGCGATTTTCAAGTTCTTTTTGTACTGCGTCAGGCACCACGCCTGCCGGAAGACGGCCCATTGCGACCAGCTCCCTGACTGCGCTCGAGCTGATATCGACATATTCTCTGCGCGCAACGAAAAGCAATGTTTCCATCGATGGCGAAAGCCGCAGGTTCATGGATGCCATGAGTTGTTCTCCCGGCAGATCGGCCATACTTCTGACACATCGGATGAGGGCCCTGCAGCCATTCGCTTTCGCATAATCCACGATTGGTCCTTTACAGATGGCTGTCTGGACGTTTTTCAGTCCCTTGGCCGCGATCGTCTCCTCAAGAAGCCGCTTTCTTACATCGACTGGGAAAAAGCCGCGCTTGCTGGCGTTGTGCGCAATCACGACATGCACCTCATCGAAGAGGTTTGCGCTTCTTTCAATGACATCGAGATGTCCCATCGTCGGAGGATCGAAGCTGCCGGCGAACACTACTTTCATGGAAGTACATTAGCCCCGGCGGATTTCCCGGTCAAGTCTGCTGCAATGCGACTTTATTTCCGGCATCTCTTCTGGCATAATGCAAAATCATGATTTCAAACATTCTGCTTGCCATCTTTTCAGCCATTCTCAGTGGGCTATCGATACCGAATGAGCTTTTTCTCTATGGGATGTGGCCCCTGGGCTTCATATCACTCTGCCCTCTTTATATTGCGCTGGAACATGCTAAATCCCCAAGGGAGGCCGCCCTGGTTGCAGGGATTTTTGGCGCCCTGCAACACGCCATCACCTCATATTGGCTTTTCTTTTACAAGGACTATGCATTCTGGACATTGGGAACAACGACCATAGCCTACTTCTTCATTTATCAGCTTGCCGGACTCTACGCGGCTTTCATCATCAGAAGCGAATCGAAAGCCATGCGCCCCTTCGCCTTCGCAATTCTGTGGGTCTGCGTCGAATACATCAAATCCACTGGTTTCCTGGGCTACCCCTGGGGACTGGTGCCCTATTCCCTCACCTCGATCCCCGTTATGCTCCAGATTGCGGACATTACTGGCGTCTACGGCCTTTCCTTCCTCCTCGCCCTCAGTTCGGCCATCCTGGGGGAATTCCTGCAGCGCAAGAACGGAATTTCGACCATCAGCGATACCGGCCACGGCACCGAGAGGATCCTCCCTGATCAGAAGTCCTCCCCTGATCACGGCCTTCGGAATGGCTCAATTATCTGCGCCGGTCTGGCCCTGATCGTGTTCGGCTACGGTCTGTATTGCGAGAACAAGTCCTATGTCCCCCGCGACAGCATCAGGATGTTGCTCGTGCAGCAGAATACGGACCCCTGGGTGTCAGGCGAAAATGCCGCCCTTGCGAGCAATGTTGCGCTCTCCCGGGAGAAAATCGAGGAAAACCGGAGCCAGGGTGGCGCACCAATCGATATGGCAATATTCAGCGAAACAAGCCTGAGGCGCCCCTTTGCGGAGTTCAGACCCTGGTTTCTGGAAAACCCGAAAGAGGATCCGCTGATACCCCTCCTCATGTCGTCTGATATTTCCCTGCTGACCGGAGCACCGGTTGTCCTCGACTGGGAAACCTACGCTTCGACAAATTCCGTGATCCTCATTTCGCGCAGCGGCAATCTGGAAGCTTCCTATGCAAAGATACATCCGGTCCCCTTCGCAGAGGCCATTCCCTTCTGGGAATATGCCTGGTTCCGGACTTTCATGCGCCAGACTGTAGGCCTGGAAGCGGGATGGGTCATGGGCAGTACTTATACGCTGTTCTCGATTCAACCGCATTCGCATCCAGAGACATCAATTCTCTTCAGCACGCCGATCTGCTTCGAGGATGCATTCCCCGACCTTTGCCGGCAGTACGTGCTCAGGGGCGCCGATCTTCTCGTGAATCTCACTAATGACAGCTGGTCCAAGACGAAAAGCGCACAAATCCAGCACTGGGCGATCGCCCGGATCAGGGCTATCGAAAACAGGTGTACGCTTGTACGGAGCACCAATTCCGGGGTCTCCTGCGTTATCGGTGCGCGTGGCGAGGTCATCCATGAAATGCCGCAGTTTCAGGCTTGCGCGACAATCGTCGACGTCCCTGTTTTTGAGCGCGATGCCATGACAATCTACACAAGATTCGGCGACTGGTTCGCCCGGCTCTGCTTCATATGCTTAGTGTTGCTTTGCGCCAGGGATTTCGTCAGGGCGCGCGGGAATTGGCCTTCAGGTAACCAGGATTCATCATGCCGTACAATCTCCTTAGAATAAGCCGCCTGAGGATATGTAATCTATCTCTTCCGAATGCGTTTCATTTTGCAGAAAAACATCCCATAATCATGGTGGAGGTAAAGACATGAGCATCTCGGAATACCTCGACTCTTCTCCTCTGGACCTGGTCAAATACGGTGAGCACGGCGCCCTTGACGCCATTTTTTTCATTGGCACAGTGCGCAAGCATCCTTACGACCAGGACAAGTGCCTTCTTCTCGCCACAAAGCAGGACAATACTGAATGGCTGCATGAGGGCACCATCATCGAATTCCGCATGGAAGACGTTGTTGGAGCGGACGAATTGCCCTCGCCTGTAGACGAGCAGGGCTTTGCCCGTTCGCTTGTCCGCTTATGGATTCGCCGTGGCGCGATCGGCCTCAAGTACGAACCTTTCGAGGTCGGCGAAAAACCTCTCCAATTGCGCGATTCGGAAATGCTGAGAAAGAAATTAGCGCACTTCTACCGTCCCTCGCATGAGTAAGGCTGAGTACTGGGTCACGCTCGACTCCAATCGCATTCAATGCAGACTCTGTCCTCATGCCTGCATTCTCGCTGACGGAGAGTGCGGATGCTGCAAGGTCCGCATCAACGCTGGCGGCGAACTTGCCCTTCCCTTTTATTCGCATATATCCTCGGTCGCGCTTGATCCTATAGAAAAGAAGCCTTTACGCCATTTTCTACCCGGAACCAGGACTTTTTCCATAGGTTTTTGGCATTGCAGCATGCGCTGCCCATTCTGCCAGAACTGGGAGATTGCGCATCCTCCCTCTTGGTATCCCCGAAGCATCATGCCGGAGGAACTCGTCAGGATGGCTCTCAAATCAGGGTCTCCTTCGATCAGCTTCACGTATTCCGAACCGACGATCCATATCGAATACGTAAAGGAGTGTATGTCTCTGGCCCATGAAAAGGGATTGGCCACGATACTTGTCACCAACGGCAATTTGCTTGCCGGGCCAGCCAGGGACATCCTGTCGCTCACCGACGCCACCAATGTCGATCTTAAGTGCTATTCGGCCAAAACCTATCACTCGACCCTGGGCGGCGAACTCGAGGTTGTCAAACAATTCATACAGATTGCCTTCCGTGCCTGCCACGTGGAAGTGACATCCCTCGTCGTTCCTGGTATTCTGGACAGCGAAGACCAGATGGAAGGCATTGCGGCTTTCCTTTCGGGCATATCCAGGGACCTGCCTTTGCATATCACGGCTTATCGTCCCGAGTACCATTGGACGGAACCGCCCATGAGCGCCGACCGCATGAAACTCATTGCAAAGCCGGCCTTTGCCTTGCTGAATAACGTCTACCTCTCGGTTCCGTATTTTTTAAGAAAACCCTATTGACACATTTGAGAGTTTTCGGCATTGTTGTCTCTGCCGATTGCACGGTGGGTATAGCTCAGGTGGTAGAGTGCCAGACTGTGGATCTGGTTGTCGTGGGTTCAAATCCCACTACCCACCCGGAGCCCAACACCCGCTGACGGGAATTTGGGCCTGTTTTTAAATGCGGCGTTCGTAGCTCAGCTGGATAGAGCGACGGACTTCGAATCCGTAGGTCGCAGGTTCGATTCCTGTCGGACGCATTGGCAATAGGGCATGCCATAGTAGAGGGGCCGTTAGCTCAGCTGGCAGAGCAGCAGACTCTTAATCTGCGGGTCGCAGGTTCGATGCCTGCACGGCTCATTG
>JAJFUL010000197.1 GCA_021372425.1 Spirochaetaceae bacterium | reverse complement strand
GCCTGAGCGTCGAAGGCGCGCCATCAACCTCGCGCTCGACATCTTCCCAATACTCGCGCTCGGAAGAATATTGATCGCAAGCGACTACTGCCCATTTTCTATAATCGACGCCGTCGCTCGGCAGATACAGCTCGGGCACAGTGACACCTATCTGCTCAAGCCTTGCGCGCGCGCTCGCCATAGCAAGTCTCCTCCTCGATTTCTGTGAGTCTTCATTATCGCATGGAAATAAAAAATGGTAAAGAAAAACGGGGAGAAACTCCTTCAAGAATTGTATGGGAAACTCTATTGTTGTATATTAAAAAATTTTTCGCCATACTCCATGACATCGCTCATCAAAGACTCTATATGATTAATCATGCATTTTTCTGCGAGATTTTCATCCCTGTTCTTTATCGCCTCGCAGATCGCTCTGTGTGAACTCTCGTATTTTCCGGCGTCTTTCTTTCGTATCATCTCGAACATTTCCGATTGCTGTCCCTGGACGGATATCGTCTGATACAGCAGGCTCAGTATCTTGTTTCCGGAGGATTCCGCGATGAGGCTGTGGAATTCGATGTCATATTTATGAACCGTTTCGGACCTTCGTATCGCCTCTTCTCTCTTATTCACTATTCTCTCAAGCTCCATAATCTGGTCGGCACTCGCATTTTTTGCCGCAAGCCGCGCGGTCGCGCTTTCAACGGCCTTGCGCGCCTCCAGCACCATGAGGAATTTCTGAAGAGTATTGCTGTTGACGAGTTCGCTAAGCTGCTGACAATTAGGAGTCAGTTTTTCCTCGAGTATCTTGCTGCTGAGGAATTCCCGGCCTCTGTGAGTGATTGTCCTGCCTTGATTGTTGTCCTGTTTTTTTAGAAGCCCCTCCTGTTCAAGATCATTGAGTAGCCGCCCGGTTGTCGCCGGAGAAACGTCGAAGCCCCTGCGCTTTAATTCGTTGGTAATAGCCCAGGTACCGAGGGGTTTCTCGGATTTACTCAGAATGTCGAGTATCAGGAGAGCCTTCTTACTGCCCGGTTTTTCCATGATTCCATGTCTCTAGTGCTGCATTATACATCATTTTTGGATCGAGCGCTTCAAGAGCGCATCATATTTGTCCACATAATATGGCCAGACGCTCGTCGGCCTGTGGGCATGAAGATCCTTGGAATTTATCGGCTTAATCTCTCCAAGACAAGATGCCTCAAGAATCAGAGAGGCGTTCTTTTCGGCCGAAAAGGCATTCACCGCAGCTTCCTGGATCGTCTGCCCCACGGTGATGATGCCGTGTCCCCTCAACAGCAGCGCGGCGTTGTCCCCAAGCAGTTCGGCGCATTCCCTACCCTTTTCCTTCGTATTGATCTGTCCGGCGTAATCGAATACCGGCACTTCGGGGAAAAATTGAGTTGCCCTATAATAAACTGGAAACATAGGAACATTCGCGAGACTGAAGGCGATGCATTTATCCGGATGACCATGGAAGACAGAGCATACGTCCTTTCTCGCCCTGTAAATCTCGGTATGGATGAAGACTTCCCCGGGAGGATCATAATTCCCGGAAATTACCCCGCCATCGCCATCTATGAGAATAATATCCTCCTCCGTGATGTCCGTCAGGAATTTGTCTTTTTTGTGGGTGTGTCCTAGAATCAATATATTCCCCGTCTCTTCATCTCTCCAGCTCACATGCCCCAAGGTGAGCGTTAGGATGCCGCCTCCAGCAAGCGTCCTGACGGCTTCGGCGATTTCGCGTTTCTTACCCTCGATTCTATTGATATCCATAACTCCCTCAACTTCCTCGCATTCCACGGGCATCGTCGTTCAGTCCTTGGACTTCGGCTTCTTCTTAAAAATCAGAGGAAGGCTGATTACGACCACAATCAGCAAGATTATCGCGATGTTTATGTAGCTATTAACGAATATGCTGAAAGATCCGTCCGATATCATCATAGCCCGCATGAAGTTCTTTTCCGCCATTGGTCCAAGAATAACCGCCATAAGAAGCGGAATAATCGGAAAATCAGCCTTACGCATCACATAGCCGAGAATGCCTATCAGTATCACGACAAACACATCAATGAGGTTGTTGTGAAGTGCATAGGTGCCTGTCGCGCTAACTACCCAGAGCAAAGGAATCAGGAACTTCAGCGGGATCATGGTAATCTTTGAGAAGAGGCCTGACAGGCTCAGTCCCAGAGCGCAAAACGCAACCTGAGAGAGTATTAACGCTGCAAAGACAAAATAGACAAGGGAACTATTGGATTGAAACAAGTCTCTCCCCGGCATTATGCCGTACATCATCAAACCAGACAGAAACACCGCCGAGTCGGAGTTCCCCGGTATACCTAGGGTCAACGTCGGAATGAGCGCTCCACCCTGCACAGCATTGTTTGAGGCCTCTGCCGCGACAATTCCTTCGGGAGAGCCTTTTCCGAACTGCTCCGGGCACTTAGAGCTCCTCTCCGCTTCTCCATATGCCACGACAGACGCGGTCGAGGTTCCGATGCCTGGCGCGAACCCGATCACCGTACCCATGACCGATGACTTGATGAGCGTTTTCCAGTTTCGGATGGTCAATCTTATTCCTTCGGCATATGAACCGGTGATCTTATTGACTCCCAGAATCGATTCGTTGATGTCCGACAGAAATTCCAGTATCTGCGCGATCGCAAAAAGTCCTATGACAAAGAGCAGAAAATCCAACCCGTCTTCCAGATAGGAAATTCCGAATGTGTACCGCATCTCACCTGTCAAGATATCGTAACCGACAAAACTCAACAGAAAGCCGAATCCCGCAGATATCAGGCCTTTTAAGGTCGAGCCCTTCAGAGTGAAAGATACGATGACAAGACTGAATAAGACGAGCATGAAATTCTCAGAAGGGCCGAACTTCATGGCAAAATTCGCAAGAGGAGGAGCAAATATAATGAGAAAGAAGACGCCAATGAGCCCGCCTACCATCGAAGACGTAGCGCTTATGGCCAACGCCACTCTTGCCTTGCCCGCCCTGGCCATGGGGAAGCCGTCGAGACAAGTCATGACATTTGCACCGGTTCCTGGCGTATTGATCAGAATGGAGCTGATGGACCCACCATATACCGCCGCTGACCACGCAAAAATCAGGGCTACGAGCCCCTGTTCCTTCGGCAACGAAAAAGAAATCGGTATGAGCAGTGCCATGGTGAGGCTTGCGCCTATGCCGGGTAAAATGCCTGCGACGATACCCACAAAAGATCCAATAACCATCCAGAGCAACACTGAAGGCTGAATTAAGCCTATGAACGCAGTAATCAAATCAGAATGCATAGTGTGTTCCTCAATTTAGAATAGCATTGGCAAAAATCCCCATGGAAGCGGGACGCCAAGAAATGAACTGAAGATAAGGTAGAGCAGGAATGGGACGACCACGGCAATAACAGCCAACAGAAGCCTATTCTTTATGCCGAAGAATAGCCCGATTCCCGTAATCGATACGATAGACCCAAAAAAATAGCCGATAATCCGCCAAAAAGCTATAGTGAGCAGCATAGCTGCAACGGTTCCGAACAGCCTCATCAGCAGTTTCGGATCGACGGCCCTGGCCTGCGATGCCTGGCTTGTTTTTGACTCGTCCTTTCGGTTCCGAAGAAATGTCTGGACCAGATCGATAGAAACCAGGACAAAGGTCAGCGCGCACATAATCAAGGGCAGCTGTACCGCCCTGAAAGAATGCCCAAACGAGCTTATAGCGAGTCCGGCAATAAAGAGAATAATGAAAAATTCCAAAAAGATGGCCGCAGTGTTATTTTGTTTCTTCATAGACCCCATAGACCCTAAATAAAAACTTCTATTTAAGGGAAAGAAGGGGGCTCGCCATGATTGAGCCCCTCTCAAAGCACATTGACTATTATTTTGCAGTTTTCAGCAAGTCGAGAACCGAATTGATGTTGTCGTAATCGGCGAGCGTGACGCTCAGGAAATCATCGGCCCCCAATGGCTCAATAAGGAACGAGCCTTTGGCGGCCCAATCCAGGAATGCCTCGTCCTTGCACGCGTCCAGGATGACCTTGCTGTACATAAGCTGAATTTCCCTCGGCGTGCCCGGGGGCGCCCACGCGCCGACGCCGTATGGAATGACGACATTCTTATATCCCAGCTCCTCAAGGGTCGGAACATTTGGAAGTTCGGGAATCCTGTGCGGGGCATGGATGGCCAGGATGCGGATATCTCCCTGCTTTTGGTATCTCGCTGAGCTCGAAACCGGCATCAAGCCAAAATCGACATGGTTGCCTAGGACTGCGCTGGCGACTTCGGCAGTCGAATCAAAAGGAATAAAATCCGCATTCATCTTGACTTTCTCTTTGAGAAATACGGCCTGAAGCTGAGAAGTCGAGCCAAGTCCACCACCGCCGGCGGCCTTCAGTTTCTTAGTTTTTCCCGCCTCCATGAGATCGTTGAAGGTTTTGTAAGGCGAATCGGCTTTCACCAGAACAGTTCGGTAATCACCGCCGATCCATGCGCCGA
>JAJFUL010000101.1 GCA_021372425.1 Spirochaetaceae bacterium | reverse complement strand
GGGTTCACGCAGTACCAGCTCGGGGCGAAGAGGTAGAGGCCCTTCTCGGGGGTATCGAGGAAGGCGTGGGGCGCGTAGCCCATCTTGAAGGTGACACCGAGCTGCTTGAGGTTGGGGTCGACCCAATTGCCCTGGTGGAGGAAGGCAGTCTTGCCCTGGGCGAAGGAGGCGACCTGATTGTCATAGCTGCCGTTGAGCAGGATGTTCTTGTCGGCGTATTTGAAGAGGAGCTGGACGTACTTGGCGTACTGCCGGAAGCGCGCCTCGTCGAGCTGGCCCTTGAGCGCCTTCTGGATGACGCTGGTGTCGTCAAACGCCAGGCCACCGCCCCAGTAGCAGGCCAGGTTGTGCTGGGCCGCGCACCACCACATGCCTCCGGAGACGGAGGCAGCCATGGACACGACGGCGTCAAGGCCGAGCTCCTTCTTCTTCGCGTCGATGGTCGCGAAGGCCTTCTCATATGCGGCCCGCGTGGTCAGCGTGGCGGGGTCGACACCGGCCTTTTTGAGGATGTCGGCGTTATAGGCCAGGCCGTAGCCCTCGATGGAAACGGGGAAGCCGACGACCTTGCCGTTGACCTTGAGGGCAAGGTCGGTGTCCTTAACCCAGGGCTGATCGGAGAGGTCGGCGATGTAGTCCTTGAAGACATTGTACTGGCCCATGCCCTCGACCACGAAGATATCGGGGGTCTGGCCGGCCTGGATCTTGGCCTTGAGGGCACCGCCGAAGTCGGCGCCGCCTCCCAGGCTCTCAACGTTGACCGTGACGCCGGGGTGGGAAGCCGAGTACTTGGCCGCGTAGGCATCGAGGGCGTCCTTGATCTCGACCTTGAGTTGGAACATCGTGATCGTCACCGGCTTGCTGGGCGCAGCCATGAGAGAGGCTCCGACCCCGAGGCTCAGGATCAGGACCATTGCAATAGCTCGTCGCATCATGCACCTCCTATTATGCGCTTCGAATTGCGGTATCGCCCGCTAGGCGGGCGGGAAGACCTAGGAAAGGGCCGAGATCCTTGCCTCCCAAGGCCCGAGGGTCCGGGGCGTCGCCACGCCGGCTACGCCATGGCCCGTAAGAAGGGTCGTCGCGGAAAGCCCCTCCGCCGCCCCCTCCGTAAAATCGCCTGACATATTGATCTCGACGAGAAGCCGCTCTCCCTCGCCTTCACGCAGGAAGGCGAAAAGTCGCGGATCCTCGCGGGCGAGGAGCTCGAAGGAACCGTAGACGAGGACCGGGTGGCCCTTGCGAAACCGGATCATGGCGCGGGTGAAGTTGAGAACAGAGGCCGTGTCAGACTCCTCGTTCTCTACGTTGACCGTCACATGGTCGGGATTGACGCCGATCCAGGGGCGGGCCTCGCTGAAGCCGGCGTTTCTGCCAGCACTCCACTGCATGGGCGTCCTCGCATTGTCGCGGCTCATGTAGTGGATAGACTTCATCGCCTCGACCTCGGATATCCCGGCGGCAAGCGCTTCCTTGTAATAGTTGAGGGTATCCACGTCCCGGTAATCCGAGATGGAGTCGAAGGCAACGTTGGTCATGCCGAGCTCCTCGCCCTGGTATATGTAAGGGGTACCACCCAGCGACAGGTTCAGGAGGAGGAGGGCCTTGGCCGACTCGACGCGATAAGCGACATCATCGCCGAAGCGTGATACGGACCTCGGCTGGTCATGGTTCATGAAATAATTGCTGTTCCAGGCCTGTCCATACATCCCGCGCTGCCATCTTTCGATGATGCGCTTCATTTCGACTAGGTCTATAGGGCGCTGTCGCCACTTATCGCCGTCGATATAGTCCACCCCCATGAGTTCGAACTGGAAGAGCATGTCGAGCTCGCCCCTCTCCTCGCCCACGAGATCGAGGGCTTTTTCGAGGGTAGTCCCGGGCGCCTCGCCGACCGTCATGACGTCGAAGCCATCGAGGGCCTCTCTCCGCATCTCCTTGACAAATTCATGAAGCCGGGGACCATAGACATAGGGCGCGGTAGGGGAGAACATGCCCTCCCCCGGCGCGAGCTCGCGATACGAAGGATCCTTCGACAAAAGGGTTATGACATCCATGCGGAAGCCGTCCACGCCACGCCGGAACCAGCGGCGCATCATCGCGTAGACGTTGTGCCTGACTTCGGGGTTTTCCCAGTTGAGGTCGGGCTGCTCGGGAGCAAAGAGGTGGAGGTAGTACTCCCCGCTGCCCTCGTCGAATTCCCAAGCCGATCCCCCGAAACAGGCCTGCCAGCCGTTGGGTGGACCACCGTCCACGCCTTTTTTCCAGATATACCAATCGCGTTTGGGCGAGGCCTTCGATGTGCGGGATTCCTTGAACCAGGCATGCTCGCTCGAGGAGTGATTTACAACGAGATCCATGACGAGCCTGATGCCCCGTTTATGGAAGCCCTCGACGAGCTCGTCGAAGTCGGCGAGGCTGCCGAATTCTTCCATGATGTTCTCATAGTCCCTGATATCGTAACCATTGTCTTTATTGGGGGAACTGTAGATCGGATTGAGCCAAACGATGTCGATGCCGAGAGATGCTATGTAATCGAGCTTCTCGATTATTCCGCGAAGATCTCCGACGCCGTCGGCATTGGAATCCTTGAAGCTGCGCGGGTAGATCTGATAGACGACGCCCTCTTTCCACCATGACCTCTTCACAGTATCTCCTTAAAATGCAATCGATTGTGCAAGATGGCATACTATATGAGCTAGCAGCTTTCCCTCCGTACGAGGACTGGCGGGATGAGGCGCTGCTCCACCCCTCCACCTCCCTTTCCCGACAGAAGGGCGGCGAGCCTCTCACAGGCAAGGCGGGCGACTTCCTCCCGGGGTTGATGCACCGAGGTGAGGGTAGGCTTTACGTAGGTGCCGATCTCGATATCGTCGTAGCCCACGACCTTACATTCTTCGGGAACCCGGATGCCGGCATCGGCCAGGGCTCGCATGGCTCCCAGGGCCATGATGTCCGTAAAGGCGAAGAGCCCCCCCGCTGTCCTCAATAGGGTAGCGTTCCGCGTGACGCATTCGTATGCCTCGTCGAAGGAATTGCTCACCGCGAATACGAGGCGCTCGTCGGGGTGGAGGCCCCGAGCCTTGTGCGCTTCGCGATAGCCACGCTCGCGATCCTTCATCTCGGGGTTGGCGTGGGCGAGCGTGACGCAGGCTATCCTTTCACCACCGGCATCGAGAAGGGCCTCGGTGGCCATGAACCCGCCCTGAATGTTGTCGGTGAAGTAATAATCGAGGCGCTCGGCGTCGAAGTAGGTTGGCATGTAATGAACCTGTATGACGGGAATGCCATGTTTTTTTATGATGTCCCAGTCCTCGGCGAGGGTGGAAGCGAGGAGGAGTATGATGCCGTCCACCTTCCGCTGGAGGACGAGGCGGCGGACATTGCTCTGCCCATTGGGCGCGGCAGCCTCGATCACGATGCAATCGAGGCCAAGAGCGGCAAGGTTCTCCCTGATGTCATAAATTAGAAGATTTAAGTAGAGGGTATTGGCAAAGCGATCGAGGAAATCCGGACAGACAAGGGCTACGGTGCCGGAGCGCCGCGTGGAAAGACTTCTGGCACTCGCGTCAAACTCGAAATCGAGCTCGCTGGCCAGGCGCTTTATACGCTCCCTGGTTTCCACGGAGATACGGGGATTGTCGTTGAGACTCCTCGATACCGTTGAGACGCTCACTCCCGCAAGGCGGGCTATATCCCTTGTCGTTACCGCGATGCTTCTCTCCCGGTTGTGCAATCGCTTGCACAATCAAGGGCTAGCATAGACCAGTTTTTCAAAGTCGTCAATAAAAATTCGACAACATGGAAGATGGAGAAACGAATCGACCTTCCGAATCAGAACAGGCTGTCCCGTTCCACAGGCAAAGTCATGCAGCGGGGCCCTCCCCCTCCTCTTGCGAGCTCAATGCCGTCGAAAGCGACAACGAGCCTGCCATAGTTTTCCACCTTGTCCTTTCCCTGCATAAAATCCAACGAATATTTTACAGCGAAGCCGGCATTTGCGAGCGCATCCATCGTATAACTGTTGCATGAGTACATAATGATCTTTCCGGGTGCGAAAGCGAAGGAATTGGCACCGGAGAGCCACTGTTCTCTCTCCTGGTAAATGCTGTTCCTGTTTCCGCAGAAAACCGGCTGCAGATCGAAGCCATGAGATTTGAGCCCGGACAGCAGGGACTCGCATTCGCTGTATCGCAACCGTCCATCCTTGCCTGCATCGATCCTGTATGCCTTGCTCCGCTGGTTGCCTGTGATGACCGGTTCATAGACGAGCGCGCAGTCCCTATCGATCATCGTGAAGACCATGTCGAGGTGGATTGTCGCCCTCGTCTTGGGAAGATCGATGGCGAATACCGTAACCTCATCCTGGAAGATTCGCGCCATGTTCCTGGCGACGCGTTCGATAGCAAAAGGAGTGGTCCTCTCCGAAATGCCCACGACAAGGGTCCTGGAGGAAAGCACGAGGATGTCGCCGCCTTCCATGGTGATGTAGCGGTTCCGTTCGCTCGGCCCGTCGAAAAGGAGGTTGTCAGCCACAAAATCGGGATGGTGGGTGAATATGAACCGCGTAATGTAGGCCTCAACCATCCGGACATCGTAGGCCGTGGCTGCAGCCAGGGCACAATTGCCAATCACCGCCGCGCTGTCTCGCATGAAATAGGCGTTGGGCAACGGCCTCGAGGCATAACTGTGGTTATTAAGAAAATAGGCGAAGGATTTCTTTGGCGCCGCTATCCCCTGGACAATCATCGCAGCGAGGCTCGGGGCCGGTTGGGCCATCAGCTCCTTGATGGTTGCGCGAATCGGGAAGCAGGTTCCAAGGCTGGTCAGGAAGTCGAATTTGTTGCCAGCATCCTCAAGGCAATCAGCAAGCAGGTCTACGAGTTCACTCACCTCGGCCACCTGGCAGAGGAAGTCCTTGAGCTGTGTATACTCGCCAAGGACAGCCTGAAGCGGGATAATGTCATTGTAAAGGTCCTGCTCCGCTTCACGGGGAGTCATAGACTCGATCTCCGGACCGGGGCTGTGCAGGATGACGCGACGCAGTCTCCCGATTTCGCTATTGATGGCCAAATGATTCATGGTAGGCATTATGCAACATCCTCGAAAAAAAATCTTCTATTTCGCAATAGCCCTGGTTTTGCATAACTATTTGCCCTTTACGCCTGCTTTCTGTATGCAGCATAAATCCTTCGGGGGTTTTCTTGATTTTAATGCAAGATTGGCCGCTTTTGGGGAAACAATGATTTTTTCTTCATCCTTGACAGGAGCAAAATGTCGTTGAATCATTACGCTGATTGCAATTCAACACGTTTTCCATAATAAGGATGGCAGGTTATGGCACGACGAAGAATCATCATCATCGGAGCGGCCGGAAGGGATTTCCATAATTTCAACACTCATTACCGGAATGATCCGAATTCGGAAGTTGTCGCGTTCACGGCGGCCCAGATTCCAGACATCGCCGACAGGAAATATCCGGCTGCACTCGCAGGGTCTCTCTATCCGCAGGGCATCCCGATTTTTGCCGAATCGGAATTGCCTTCTCTCATCAAGGATCTCAATGTAGACGAATGCGTATTCTCGTATTCCGATGTGCCTTACGCCCATGTGATGAAGATGTCGGCAATCGTGAATGCGGCAGGCGCTTCCTTCACACTGCTCGGTCCGAAAGATACCCAGATAAAATCGAAGAAGCCAGTCATTGCCGTATGTGCGGTACGCACAGGCTCGGGAAAAAGCCAGACTTCGCGGAAAATCGTGCAGATGCTAATGGCGCGCGGACTCAAGGTGGTGGCTATTCGGCATCCGATGCCCTACGGCGATCTGGTCAAACAGAAAGTCCAGCGCTTCGCGACGGTGGAAGACCTGGCCAGGCATGAATGCACAATCGAGGAGATGGAGGAATACGAGCCTCACATCGTCCGCGGAAACGTAATCTATGCCGGTGTCGATTACGAGGCGATACTCAGACAAGCCGAAGAAGAGGCCGATGTCATCCTCTGGGATGGCGGCAACAATGATTTTTCTTTCTATGTCCCCGATCTCATGATAACTGTGGCCGACCCCCTGCGCGCCGGCAACGAAGTCTCCTTCTACCCGGGCGAAGTGTCCCTCAGGGTGGCAGACGTCGTCATCATCAACAAAATGGACACTGCAAGCCCCGAAAACATCCAGACTGTGCGGGAAAACATCGCCCGTGTCAATCCAAAGGCCATGGTGATCGATGCAGCGAGCCCGATCAATGTGGACAAGCCGGAACTCATCAAGGGGAAAAGGGTGCTCTGCATCGAAGATGGCCCGACGCTGACCCACGGCATGATGAAAATCGGCGCAGCCATCGTCGCCGCGAGGAAATTCCAGGCCGCCGAGATAGTCGACCCCCGGCCGTATGTCGTCGGCAAGCTGGCTGATACCTTCCGGACGTATCCCAATATCGGAACACTGCTCCCGGCCATGGGTTATGGAGAGGAACAAGTCCGCGACCTCGAGCAGACGATCGACCGCGTCGATTGCGACACTGTCATCATCGGCACACCGATCGACCTCAACCGTGTCGTCAAGATCAAAAAACCTACAGTCAAGGTTGGCTATGACCTGCAGGAAATCGGAAAGCCAGACCTTGAAGATGTAATCAACGCATTTTGCGCGAAGCACAGGCTATAAAAGCTTACTGACCCGGCAACAATAGAGCCCTCAAAAAAGAAAAAGACCGCCAGAAGCTTTGCATCTGGCGGTCTTTTTTTACCCGGGGGCTTTTCAGGAAGCCTTCCGGGATGCTGAACCATATTTTTAGTTACCGGGGGAAATTGCCTCAGTCGGGCACACCGACGCGCAAGTCCCGCAGTCGATGCATTTATCCGGATCAATCCAGCGGGCATCATTCTTCTCGCTGATGGCATTCACCGGGCATTCGCTTTCGCAAGCGCCGCAGTTGACACATGCATCGCCTACTTTATACGCCATGACTTAACTCCTTGTGCTTAACGATGAGTATACTATAGCACTTCACAGGGCCTTTTGTGAAGGTGCCTTAAGATTGAGGGGTACAGAGTAAAAATTCAAAGTGCAGTTACTTTTATATGTTATTTATTTTATACTTTACCGTATTTACTTCAACAGGTATCATTAATCTGTATTATTATTAATATAAGTTATAGTAATAAGACAAGCCTTCTGATTCCAGCTCCACCCCGTATGATTCCAGGAAAAGTCGGCTGGCGGGGTATCCGCCATAGACGGCATCACCAATAATGGGAAAGCCGGCCCAGGCCATATGCGCACGGATCTGGTGTCGAAAACCGGAAACGATTGAAGCATCCAGCTCAATAATTGCGGGCTTCAGGCTTGAACCTTCGGAAGGCGCCTTGCCGAATGAGCCAGAAATACCGCGTATTGAAAAATGGGTTGTATGAATTGCAGTGATGGGCTTCTTGTGTGTCTTTCCACTGACTTCCGGCTGAATACAAGCAACCCGGGCGCCGCGCGCACCAAATGAGCGAAACCTGCTGGTTATATCAAAATTTATAAAGGTCCCTACCCGTCCATTGGCTCGACCAGCAACCGACATTGCGCCATTTGCAGTACTCAGGGCGGATACGAAATCCAGCAGAGCCTGCGGCTCAATTCGGGGAGGAAGAGATCCGGGCAAGGGATCCCCTCTGCGCTCAGTCTCAAGCTGCCCCACCCTCAGTCTGTATAATTTCCCGATTCGGCCCGCTTTCTGGGCTTCCAGGGCTCTTCCAAAGCTTTCAAGGCTAGTCGCAAACAGCACAAGACCGGAAGTTTCACGATCCAGACGGGAAAGCATGCCCAGCTCCCGCACGAACCTGGAGGCAGAAAGGGCTTCCCGGTTCCGATCCAGTCCTGATTCACGCAGCGGAGTCTGTCCCTGAAGCCTGATACTTTCGGCATGATCAGGGAATTTGCTGCCCAGCCAGGATACGAGATCCTTATCAGGCGCGTTGGATTTGCCAAGGGACACCGAATTCATTCCTG
Organism: Spirochaetaceae bacterium; assembly: GCA_021372425.1. Classification (GTDB taxonomy): domain Bacteria; phylum Spirochaetota; class Spirochaetia; order Treponematales; family Rectinemataceae; genus JAFIHQ01. The sequence continues at coordinate 154 of JAJFUL010000101.1, read as the reverse complement.
CGGGCTTGAACACGACAAGAAAGCCTGACGTACTGGCAGCGATGAACGGCTCGGTGACCGGTGAGAATGGCTGAATGGATGAGTGAGCAGCCGGCGCAAGGCTGGAATCGAAAGATTCTCCCATTTCAGGAAACGATGCCGCTGTTTTGCAGGC
>JAJFUL010000086.1 GCA_021372425.1 Spirochaetaceae bacterium | reverse complement strand
ACTTCAGGCTTGCGGCCGAAATAATCGCCGAATTCTTCAATCTCCGTGATGAATCCCATTCCCCATCCTGCTTCGACAAAACGGTCGCGCATGCCGGACAGACCCGAATAGAGCGCCTTGGCTTCATCCTCTGTTCCCATGCGCTTGCCGTATGGAGGGTTGGCGAGGAGCGTGCCCCTCGCTTTGCGGAAGGGCGCTGCGTCTTCCGCCTTCTTCTGCTCGAAGCTGATCCAGTCTCCCACGCCGGCAGCGCTGGCATTATGTCGCGCAATGCTCAGTATTGATGGATCCATATCGCTCGCGCGAATGTCCATCTCGATGTCGTTCCTGATGCGCGATTCGAAATAATCGCGTACGTCTTGGACAGGCCTGGCCTGGATAGCCGGCATCTTTTCAAAGCCGAATTGGCGATTCAGTCCTGGCGCAAAATCCAAGGCGTACATGGCTGCCTCGATGGCGATGGTCCCCGAACCGCAGAAAGGGTCGAGCAGCGCATACTTCCTATTCCAGCCCGAGAAAAAAAGCAAAGAGGCGGCGATCGTCTCCTTCAACGGCGCCTGTCCCGCCTGCGTCCTGTAACCGCGCTTGTGCAGAGCTTCTCCGGAAGTATCGACTCCGATGATGCATTCGTCATTTTCCAAATATATCCTGACCGATACCTCGTTCCCGGACTCGGGCATCGTGCGCATACGATAATGGTCCATCAGGTGGACATAGGCGGCTTTCTGGGCCATCCCCTGGAGGCTGGTCTGCGACGACAGCGCGGATGTGTGGGACCGAACCCGTTCGATGAGCAGCTTCGAATCTTTGAAGCAACAGAGTTCCCAGGGCAGATCGCGCGTCATACCGAAAAATGTGTCAAAATCGGGGGCGTCGAATCTTCCAAGCTCCAGAAGGACGCGTTCTGCAGTGCGCAGTCCTATGTTCGCCCTGGCAAGGTCGCGCGCGAAATTGCCTTCATTGATGGCAAAAAACACCTGTCCCGGCTTTCTCTCCAACGGCTTGAGGTCAAGGTGCTCGAGCTCCTGCGTCACGATCTTTTCGACGCCGATGGCGCACAGGGCAACACCTCTCATGGTCATATTCATGATCCCAGTATGGGGATTTCAGGGCGATTATTCAAGCGAGGAAAGCTTGCCGCTGCCATGTTGACGAGGAAGCGGTACATCCATACTATTCCGGGATGGAAGCCACCAGCAATGCAGGAACCAGCGCCAGCCGCGCCTTCAAAGCCAGCATCCCCGTCCTCCTTGGCTATATCGCCATCGGCACAGGCTTCGGCCTGCTGACCGTCAACACTGGCTACCCTGCTTGGTTTGCAATTGTCATGAGTATATTCATTTTCGCAGGCGCGGCTCAGTATATCGGCATTGGACTTTTCGCGGCTGGCGCATCCATAGCCGAGATAGCGGTTGTCACCCTCATCGTCAACATCCGCCACGCTGCATATGGCCTCTCATTCATTGGTCCTTTCGCGAAACATCCGCGCATAAGGCCATACCTCATCTTTGCGCTTACTGATGAGACTTATGCACTCCTGAGTTCTTCGTCAGAGCAGGATCGCGAAGACGGGCGCTTCCTCCTGTCTGTGTCGGCCTTCAATCATCTCTACTGGGTTCTTGGCACGACCCTTGGAGCATTGGCCGGCTCATTCCTCCCATTCAGGATAGAGGGCTTCGATTTTGCGCTTACTGCCATGTTTCTCGTGCTCGCCGTCGAGCAGGTCCTGCGGGTGAAGGAGACCATGCCTTTCCTTATCGCGGCGGCGGCCACGGTCGGGGCGAGGCTTGTCGCCGGCCCCCGCGCAACCATAGTGGTCGCCCTCATAGCATCGATCCTGCTGCTCTTCGTTTCAAAGCGAGGCATTCCCAAGAGCAAGGGAGGCAAGCCAGATGCTCAGCCTTGAAAAAGCGCTTGTCGCTTCTGTCGTCATGGCCTTGATCGTAGCAGGATGCAGAGCCCTGCCCTTCCTGTTCTTCAGCGTCAGGAAACCGCCCGCCATGTTTTCCTTCATCCAGGACTACATGCCTGCGCTCGCCATGACCGTGCTCGCTGTTTCATCCTACACTTCGTTAGACTGGTCCGCTCCATCACACGGAATTCCCGAGCTTCTTGCTGGGGCGGTCGTTGTCCTGCTGCATCTGAAAAAGCGCAACGTGCTGTTGAGCATCATTGGAGGAACCGCTTTCTATATGCTGCTCAGACATTTTGGGCCTGCCTGACTGCGGTTCGGAGCAGGGATGCCTTGACAGTGTTCTCTCTTCAGGCTAGTATCGTTTTGCCTTTTGGGGGTGTAGCTCAGTTGGCTAGAGCGCTTGCATGGCATGCAAGAGGTCAGGGGTTCGATTCCCCTCACCTCCACAAAATAACTTATTCTGGTGCAATGATTTACGGAAAGGCCAAAATTCAGACTTCTGACAAAATCGCCAAAATGTAGCACAAATGTGCCACAAATTTTTTGAAGGGGTAAAAAAATGGCGAGAAAAGCAGTCTGCATTTCTAGGCGACCCGGTAAAAATCCTGGACAGTATTCCTACTCTATTCGACTTTGGGACGAGACTCAGGGCGCGTACACTACGGCGCGTGCTGCGGCTGCTATTGCCAAAGAACTGAACCTTGACGAAAAGAAATATTCTCCGACGTCGAAGACTGGCGCGCTCGCTATCGCGCAAGAGCTTCTACGGCGCGGCGGGGCGTTCTCGAAGAAGAATGACCTGTTGCTTGCGGATTTTTGTGCTTCCATTTGGGACTGGGACACTTCCCCCTATATTCAAGGCCGGATTATGCGCGGGCTCAATGCAGGGCGAGAACACGTTATA
>JAJFUL010000081.1 GCA_021372425.1 Spirochaetaceae bacterium | reverse complement strand
CTCGACCCTGCCGGGTACATCGGCCGAAATCCTGTTCGGGTCGGTGTACATCGACATGACCTTTTTCTGCACCGTCTTCGCGTCGTCGGAAAGGAAGATTGCATTGCCCAGGCTCTTGGACATTTTTGCGTTGCCGTCGGTCCCCACGAGCGAGCTATATTCCGATATGATCGTTTCCGGGACGGGGAAGGTCTCGCCGTACAGGTAATTGAAGCGGCGGGCGATTTCGCGCGTTACTTCGACATGCGGGGCGTTATCTTTTCCCACTGGCACTGCACTGGCGCGAGGCAGCAGGATGTCCGCAGCCTGTAGCACAGGGTAGTCCAGAAGACCCATGGGCATTTCTTCGATATGGGCGCTTTGGGCCATCTCCTTCAGGCTGGGCACTCGGGAAAGCCTGGGTACGGTGATCAGGTTCATGAAATAGAGGCACAGCTCCGTGACCTCGGGGACGGCCGATTGGAGGTAGATGACTGATTTCTGCGGATCGATGCCACAGGCGAGGTAGTCGAGCACGGCGGACCGGACGTTTTCCGGCAGCTTCTCGATGCTTTCTTTCTCGGGTTTCGTGGTCAGGGTATGCAGGTCGGCGATGATGAAGAAACACTCGTACTCGTCCTGAAGCCTGACACGATTGGCCAACGAGCCGACGTAGTGTCCGAGATGAAGCTTTCCGGTAGGGCGGTCGCCCGTCAGGATACGTTTGCGTTCCATATATCTAAACTCCTGTAATTGTGTTCGAAAGGCCGCGTTGAAAAGAAATAAAAGAGATTTGAAACGGTGGGCCCAGTTTATAGCGGATTTTCCGGACATTCAACAGGGAAAATACAAGAGGGCAGAAATCGCAAACGAGTACTGTTCGCCCTTGTTGCATGTTGGATCAAGCATTATGATAGAAAAGCCCAAGGCAGGAAGGGCCTGGATTGTGGCGGGCGCGTTCTGCAGACAAGGCACAGCCGGGAGGCGAACTGCATGGATATCAGGCCGGGATTGTCGGCAGAAAAAATCATCATAGTAGGTCCTGAGCATGTAGCGGCTCACCTGGGCTCCGGCGGTGTGCCAGTCTATGCGACACCATCGATGGTTCTCCATATTGAAGAGACTTCGCGCATGGCCGTCGAGCCTCTGCTCGATGCAGGCCTATCGACGGTTGGCGCTTCCATACAGGTTGAGCATCTTGCGCCGACTCCCCCGGGAATGAAAGTGCGGATCAGGTCGGAACTGGTGGAAGTGAACGGCCGTCTTCTCACCTTCAACGTGGAAGTCTGGGATGAAGTGGAAAAAGTTGGCAGCGCTAGACATGTGCGTGCGATCATCGATCTGCAGCGCTTTTCGGATAAAGTAGCGCGCAAGATTGCAAAAGCGGCGGCCGAAAAGCAGAAATCAGGAGGAATGAGCCATGACGCTTGAAGAATTGTCGCATCTCGATTATGAGGGCGCGCAGAAATTGCTGATGGCCTACGCCACTGATATCAAACGCCACGAGAAGGACATCGAGGCGCTGGACGCGGATATTTCACTGTGGAATTCCCGGGTAAGGCTTGCCGCCGACAAAGGGATGGCAGAACTCTCGGTCCAAGCCCAGGCGCAGTGCGACAGTCTGAAGGCGAAACGCGATGAGATAGCGGCGTCGAAGGTGCAGCTTGACCGCGACATGCAGAAAATTAGCGAGGTACTGCCCGAGCTGAAAGCGAAAAGGCGAAGCATCGATCCCGATGCGCTGCAGGCCGAGCTTTCCATGATGACGGGCGAAGCGCTCGAGCCTGAAAAGGCTAAGGCTGAGCAGGAAATACGGGGCTTGGAACAGCAGGCTGGCGCTGATGATGCGCTGACTGCGCTCAAGAAGAAAATGGGCCTTGGCGGGAATGCCTGAAGGCGTTGCGATGAAGACAGCAATCACCTTCGGGATCCCCAAATTGCATGGAAGAAAACGAAAAAGCACAACTTCTGAAATATTGGCCGAGTTCGATCGGCCTCTGCTTTTCGCCCATCGAGGCATTTCCTCGCTTTACCCGGAAAATACGATGGCTTCGTTCCGCGCGGCTTGTGATGCGGGAATTCCCGGCATCGAACTCGACGTGCACCTGACGAAGGACGGTAAGCTGGTCGTGTTCCATGACGATACGACTGCAAGGATCGGCGGGTCGACAGAAGCGTTTTTACGGCTCGAGGAAACCGATTATGCCGCGCTGGCTTCCCTCGATATCGGTTCCTGGAAGGGCGAAGAATTCTCGGGCGAAAGGATGCCGCTGCTGGATGACGTTCTGGCGGAATTCGGGCAACGCGCCTACTTCGATATCGAGATAAAGAGTAAATCGACGGAATCGAAGGGATTGGAACCTTTGCTGGCAGCGACGATCAGGAAATTCGGCATGGAACGGCGCTGTATCGTGTCTTCGTTCAATCCATACGCGCTCCGATGGATGAAACATATCGCCCCATCCCTGCCGACAGCGATCATCTACTGTCGCTCGAAAGAGTTGTACTGGTTCTTGCGGCACGGTGAGGGCCGATGGCTCGCTCCTGTCGATATTCTCAAACCGGAACACGACCTTGTGAAGGGAGAGAGACGTTTCGTGCGCCAATTTTTAGGCAGACAATCGCGTCCGGTGCTGCCATGGACCGTCGATACCGATGCCGAGGCCCGTCGGGTGCTCGATTGCGGAGTCTTGGGCGTGATTTCCAATCGTCCTCAGGATTTGTCCGCGGTGATTTCGTGAATCGCGCGGGCGAGCGGAAGTCTCCGTCCGATTCCAAAAGCTCTTTTCGATACCTTAATGGCAGGTGCCGCCTGTCTGCGTTTGTATTCCGCTCTCGCCGTCATTGAAAGGATTTTTTCGACAACGATGCGATCATATCCGAGCGCGACAATTTCCTCGAGGCAGCGATTTTCCTCGATATACTCGCGCAGTACCGCATCGAGCAGGTCGTAGGGGGGCAATGTGTCCTGGTCAGTCTGGTTGAATCGCAATTCGGCGCTCGGCGCCTTGTCGATGATCGGTTGAGGAATCGGCGCCATCCTGCCTTCAGCCTCGGCGAGCTTATTGAGATGCTTCGCCAGTGCATAGACTTCCGTCTTGAAGAGATCGCCGATCGGCGCGAGAGCTCCGCACATGTCGCCATACAGCGTGCAGTACCCGGCCGCAAGCTCGCTTTTGTTCCCGGTCGTAAGGAGTAGCGCGTTGAACTTGTTGGACCATGCCATAAGCAGCGTGCCTCTGATTCGCGCCTGCAGGTTTTCCTCGGTTGAATCGTAGGCTTTTCCTGCGAAGGGTTTTTCAAGCAAATTCAGGTAGCTGGTGAAAGGCCCCTCGATTGAGAGCCTTTCCAGCATAATATGGTTCCGTCTGCATAGGTCCACGGCGTCGTCGAGGGAACCATCGCTCGAGAAGCGGCTTGGCATGGCGATACAGCTGATGTTTTCCGGGCCGATTGCCTCAGCAGCAAGCACGGCCACGATTGCAGAATCGATTCCGCCCGACAGGCCGAGACAGGCTTTTGAAAAGCCCGATTTCCTCATGTAATCGCGTATGCCGACAATGAGGGCCTGATGGATTTCCTCTTCCTTGCTTATGCAGCCTGGGGCCCGGGCGCGGGCGTCTGGGGCAGGCTCGCTCTCAGCCAGGTCGAGGATGTCCGACTCCATCGTCTCCGTGTCGATCGTCAGAAAGGATTCACCCCAGCCACAGGTGGCGACTGCTTCTCCATGACAATTCACCGCGAAGGATCGTCCATCGAAGACTAGCGAGTCGTTCGCTCCCACCGCGTTGCAATAGAGCACGGGGATCTGCCCTTCCAAGGCCGTGCTCCGGGCCAGCGAAAGGCGGGTCTGGAGCTTGCCCGCCACGAAGGGCGAAGCGGAAGGGACGATGAGAATATCGATGCCTGCGTCGAGCAGGTCCTTGACCGGATCCACCGGATACTTGAAAGAAGGCTCAGGCGGCGCTTCCCACCAGAAATCCTCGCAGATTGCAAAGCCGATCCGCGCTTCGGGCGGCGTGAATACTTTCCTTGTCCTCGCTGGCTCGAAGTATCTCGCTTCGTCGAACACATCATAGGTTGGAAGAAGGGTCTTGTCCTGGGTAAAAACCAGCTTTCCGCCTGCGATGACGGACATCGCATTGACAAGAGCCCGGCCGGACCCCGTGCGGTTCCGGTCCACATAGCCTACGGCGACGGAAAGCTCCGGAGGCAACTCTTTCTGAAGGTAACGCAGGGCGGCGAGATTGCCCGCGACAAAGGCATTTTGGTCCAGGAGATCCATGGGTGGATAGCCACAGAGCGAGAGCTCGGGGAAAACGACCAGAGTAGGAACGCGGCATCCGGCATCGGCCCCCCGGGTGGTTCCTTCACGTGCTTTTTTTGCCAGTTCCACCATCCGTTTTGCATTGCCCCGGAAATCACCTATGACTGAATTCATCTGAACGAGCGTAATTATCATGAACTCTACCCTCTTCCCGCGTTGATCCTACTTGATCTGCTTTCTGCGCTTGCGGGCAGCGTTTTTTGTGGCGCCGGGACCGGCCTGTGCACCCTGTGTGGTCTGGGTAGATTCGGCCTGGAGCAACTTGCTGCGCTTGTAGAATAGATACATGAGCAGCCCACCGGCCACAATCATCATGAAGCAGAGAATCTGGCCCATCGAATAATTGAACGGTGTCGTGAACAGGTATGTCGGCGCATCCGGATCGCCAAGCTTGATGATGTAACCGAGCCCCGGATCAGGCTCCCTGAAATATTCGATAAAGAAGCGAGCCGTCCCATAGCCGATGATATAGGCAGCGACATTGAAACCGGCGAAGGGCCTGCGTTTGCGCGCAATGAACCAGAGCACCAGCCAGAGGAGTAAACCCTCAAACAGGGCTTCATAAAGCTGCGATGGGTGCCGTGGCAGGTTTACCACCTCTGTCATGGCATTGATGGGTATGCCGGCCTTTGCGGCATATTCCTGTACCCAGGGCTGATTGGCAGCAAAGCTTGGCGCGTTCGGAAAGACCATGCCCCAGGGTGCCGCCGTCACCTTGCCCCAAAGTTCGCCATTTATGAAATTCCCAAGCCGCCCGAAAGTGTAGCCTAGCGGCGCGGATATGGCTATCAAGTCTGCCCATTCCAGCCATTTTTCTTTCCGGACCTTGCACCAGATGAGCGTCGCGACGATGAGACCGACAAGGCCGCCGTGGAACGACATACCCTGGTAGCCGACGAAGGCGCCGGATTCGTCAAAAGGCCACAGGATCATCCAGGGATGCCGCCAGTAGTAGTCCGTTGGCTCATAGATGAGTGTACCCGCGAGGCGGCCTCCGAGCAGAATGCCGACGATGGCCCACAGGAAAAAATTGGCCGAAAGTTCCTCGGTCCAGGGCTTCTTCGTGCGCTTGGATTCATATCGGAAAAGAAGCCATGTGACCATGAAGGCGACCACATACATGAGACCATACCACCGGAACGGAAGGCCGGGAACAATTTCGGGTTTGAGCCAGGCCGGGAAATTAATCATTGCTAGCATTGTCGCTCCTTTCAGGGAGGCTGGACGGCGGATTGAGAGATGCTTTTCCCTTGCGCGCCGCAGAAATCACGATCAGGAAATCCGTGATATCTATGACAAGAAGCGCGACAATCGAGAGGGAAACCCGGAACAGGCCTGACATGTTCTGCGTCGCCAGCATGTACTTCTGGGGACTTTGGACGATCGGGACGATGCAGAAGGCTATGAGAATGACAGAAATACCGGAGATGACGAGAAGGAGAGGTTTGAACGCCTTGTATGCATCTTCGTCAAAATACAGGAAAAACAGGCAGATTGAAGGAATCAGCTGTGCAAGGATCAGATATCTGAGGAAAAATGAGCCTAGCGACCGGCCATCTACCATGCTAATCCCCACGGCGATGGTCCCCGCAAGAAATGGCTTTGCAAGCGACAGAATGCTGGCTGTCAGGTATCTGGCTTTCCTTTTCATGATGCTCCAGTCTAGTGAGCCACGCGGGCACGGGTCAATAGACTGAAGGAGATTCCCTCGCAGACCATATCCTGCTATAATGCCACAAAAAGGACAGCATGGTCATGAAAATATTCAGACGAGAAATCAAAGCTCCTGTTTTTGCATGGGGTACTGTTGCAATCCTGGTTCTTGTATTGAGCCTTTTCAGCATTTCAGCACCGACTGCGGCCGCCCAGGCGGCTGGTACACAGGAAAACGACGCGCAGCGCTATTCCCAGCTCCTCCAGTCGATCTACCAATTCATAATCCAGAATTATGTCGATGAAGTTGATCCAGCCAAGCTGTACGAAGGCGCGATGAAGGGTATGTTTGATGCCCTGGGCGACCCTCATTCTGTCTTTCTCGATGAAGCGATGATGTCCGACATGATGCGCGAGACTGACGGCACCTATGCGGGGATCGGGCTTTATATTTCCAAGGAATCCGGTATTCCCAAGGAAGGTGAGGAGAAATATGTCGAAGTCATCTCGCCGATAGAGGATACGCCCGCCTGGAAGGCCGGAATTCTACCTGGCGATCTTATCATAAGCGTCGATGGCGATACCACTGCCGACATGACTGCCGATCAGGCTTCCTCGAGGATAAGAGGCGAGACAGGCACCACGGTGAAGATCAGGTTCCGAAGGGGCGGGAGCTATGAGTTCGATGTCGAATTTACGCGCGCGACTATCGAGATCCCGCCGATCAAGACCGGCCTCATCGAGAAAGACGGCTCGAAAATTGGCTATATCCGTATAATCGAATGGATTCCGCAGACTGCTGACAAAGTAAAGGCCGCCCTCGAGCAGCTGAAGTCCGATGGCATGACGCATCTCATCGTCGACGTGCGTTCCAACCCCGGCGGGCTTCTCGACTCTGTGGTCGATGTATGCGACCTATTCCTCGATTCGGGCACGATCGTGTCCACGAAGGGGCGCAATGAAACGGAAAATTACGAATATAAAGCCAAGCCAACGCTGACCATACCAAAGAATATTCCAATGATGGTGCTCGTGAACCAGGGCTCGGCTTCAGCGTCCGAAATTTTCGCCGGAGCCATGAAAGACACTCATCGTGCCCTGCTGATCGGCGAAAAAACCTATGGGAAAGGTTCCGTGCAGCAGGTGTTCCCACTGGACAAGACTGGCTTCAAGTTGACGATGGCAAGGTATTATACGCCTTCGGGGGTGAACATCGACAAAACGGGCATCGAGCCCGACATCGTCTCTCCCGACCTCGTGCTGACCGACAAGCAGCTCGAGTCGCTCGAGAAGCTTTATGATGAAGGTTTCATACAGTCTTTTGCCAGTCAGCATCCGCAGGCGACTGTGGCGGAACGGAAGGCCTACGCGCGCGAGCTGACAGGAAAGGGCTACGATCTCCCTGAAATCTACATCGAGAAGCTCCTGCGCGACGAAATTGACCGGACAAAGCCCGCACTCGTCTATGACCTGGAGTATGACACGCAACTGAATGAGGCGCTTTCCGTCATACTGAGCGAAGACTTCGACACGCGGCTCCAGAACAGCAAGACCATAGAACAGACGATGCTGTCTCATTGATCAGGAAGACGTGGATGAGGCAGTTGATACTTCCCGGCGACAGGGGTGATGATTCCGCCTGGACGCTCGAAGGGCCAGACTCGAAGTACCTGACGAAGGTGCTCCGCCTGAAGGCTGGTGATTCCTTCGATGCGATGGATGAGGCTGGGCATCATTTCCGCTGCAGCATAATCGAGTATTCCTCAAAATCCACATTGATCGCGCTTGGCAGCGCATCAAACCCGGCTGCTGGTAGCTGCAGGCTTGGCGGGCAGCCAGAACCGGCCCCGGCCACGCCTGCTCCCCGCATAGCCTTGGTTCAGGCTCTGCCCAAAGGCCCCCGAATGGACCTTATCATCCGGCAGGCCGTAGAAGCTGGTGTTGCTGATATCTTCCCCCTGAATTCCAGACATTGCATCACGCGGGAGAGGAGTGGACAGGAAATGGCAGAGAAGCGGCTGCGGCGGGAACGGATCGTGCGCTCGGCGCTTCAGCAGTCAGGCTCGGCCCTCATGACCCGGATCCATGAAACC
>JAJFUL010000032.1 GCA_021372425.1 Spirochaetaceae bacterium | reverse complement strand
AGTTTCCGGAATCCATAGTTTCTTGGATCGAATTCAGGTTGCCGGTTGGCGATGTAGGTCCCGACCGCACCGAGGTAAGCCCATCCGAACTCGTCGGCTGCATCTTCCACTGCACTCACGAGGAGCGCCTTTATGCGATGGTCGGTCTTGATGTCGCTCTGGCTCCTGGCATCCGCGTCTTTCTCGGCCTTCGTTTCCTTTTCTTCGTCGCTTTCGCGCAGGATCTCGGTATAAATGAACTTGTCACAGGCCGCCACGAATGGCTTGGGTGTCTTGCGCTGCCCAAATCCGAGAACGAGTTTCCCGTCCTCGCGGAGCCTGGCTGCAAGTCGCGTAAAATCGGAATCGCTGGACACAATGCAGAACCCATCAAGGTTCTCTGTGTAGAGCAAGTCCATCGCATCGATGATCATGGCGCTGTCGGTCGAATTCTTGCCAGTCGTATAAGAAAACTGTTGTACGGGCTGGATCGCGTATTCAAGCAGCTTGTCCTTCCATGAGCGCAAATTGGTGCTGGTCCAGTCGCCATAAATCCGCTTGACGCTGCCAATGCCGTATTTGGCGATTTCTGCCAGCAGGCCTTCAATGATCGTTGCCTGCGTATTGTCCGCATCTATCAATACCGCCAGCTTGAGCTGGTTCTGTTCATTCTTCATCATTCATCTCCCAGGAGAAATCCCTTCTCTTGACGTATCTGCGAAATCGAGCCGACCCTGATCGACAAAGCCTGACCGGTTGTGGTTTCTTCCCCGGTGAGCAGATAATCGTCCGCTGTCCGTGTAAGGCTCACGGGCCGCAAGATGCTCGATTTTGTCTTCCCGCCGGAAGTCCAACGGATTTCCAGCTTCGAAAATCTTGATTTCAGGGCACTTTGAATTATATGTAGTTTCCCCTGAAAATCCAAACCCCCGGCTGACACTGGGCCGGGAATCAGGCCCCTCGTGCTGCGTTTCGGGGAAGCGGGTGTCCTCGCGCCCATCTTTTCCAATAAAATTCGGGAGAGCGCGACCAGCTGCTCTTCCGAATAGACGAGTTTCCTGTTGATTCTCTCCCCGATGAGCTTTTCCACTGGTTCCGGCAGCTGCATCGCCCTTGCCGCAGCCAGCAGTCTGATTTCCGGAAGCTCCCTCGCTTTATCAACGGTGCAGCCGGACGGCTCGGGGGCGGAAAGTGGAATCCCGATATCCAGGGCGCTACCATCATCCCTGCCAACAGCATAGGGCTGGGCAGAATCCAAGGCCTCAATTTGTCGTGGTGAGGGGGAAACGCCAATGGATTCCTTTTTCTTCCCTCCCTTTGCCGACAGGATCAGCGAAGGAGCAGGGAGTCCGAGGCGCTCGAGGACCTGCACGATGATGGCATGAGGAATCGAGCCGAAATAGTAGACACCCTCGCGGATCTTTCTATAGGAGAGTCCTGCGAGTGCCCCGCTCTGCTCGATGATCCTGGCGGTGTTCTCATTGACGGCAAGAACGGAACCTCGATAGAGAACCAGGGCGTTGTATTCCTCCTCCCAGGTGGTCATCGTGTACTTGAGAGTCTGCGGTACATCAGCAGAACAGAGCCGGCCCAGGTTTGCCAGGAGAGACTGTGCAGTCTGGCCTTCCGCGAAGGCTTTCTTGGCGGTTTCCTTCGTGATTTCGACATCCCAGGCATCCGAGATGGAGGAAATGAAGCCTATATCGAGGATGGAGAGGATGTCGCCGATGGAAGCCGAGGGCAGTACGTGAACAGTTCCCGTACCTTCGATGACTATGCCTGTATTGGGCTTCCCCTGCAGGGTGCTGATCGGCCGCGGCGTGAATGCCCTGTCGCTTTGGCAGACCCAGTTTCCTCCTTCCTTCCTGATCAGGCCAAGCTGCTTCATGGCAGGCAGGTAGTCAGGCCAGGCGGCACCATTTTCGCTTCCGGTGAGCAGCAGGCGCGAGCATCGCGCCAGGCCGGTTGCAGAAAAAACGAAACCGCTTTCGAAATATGTCCTCATCCTGTGGGCTAGCATTTCTGCATTGGCTGGGGGAAAGCCGTCGGCGAGAATCCCTGCCAGGGCGAATGGGTAAATGGCAGCATAGTCCGTTACAAATCGCCTGAAGGCCGGCGCATCGAACGCGAAGCCCTGCTCGCCTTCCCTCCAGATTCCTGCTTTGCCTAAAGTAGAGACGATGGCTTCCAGAATTCCCCTCGTTTCCTCATCAGCAGCTGCTATCTTCTGCAGCCTGGCCTTTGAATGTACCGAAAGCAGGCCATTTTTCAGCAAGGGCTTCTTCTCGTATCTGAGGAAAGAATAAAGAAGCAGCGATAGGTCGAGGAGCGACAACTCTCCGCTCGGAGCAGCGCTCTGCCCCATGGCCAAGTCCTGCGAAGCTGCCCCGCCGCTTCGCTTTCCCGCGCCTTTTTTCATTCCTGCGCCGAACAGGAATTCCGCGTTGGCGAAGCGTTGCCGTACCGGCTCCTCGAAAAATGGCACAATGGCGAGCTGGCCATTCGGGCGCTCGTAGACAAGGAGTCGTTCCAGCAGATTCGCGAGTTTATATTCGAGATCGAAATAGTTGAGGGCCGAATCGACCAGTTCCCTGAGCGCTGTCCGCGTGATGCCACGGGTTGCGGCGATACAGCCCATGATCAGGGAATCCTGATCGTCCAGCATTGCGAGTGCCGCTTCCTGCGTGGCTTCTCTGGCCAGGATGACAGCAAGCTTTTCCACTATGCCGGACTTGCTGCTTGAATTTCCGCCCTGCCCGATGTAGTTGTCAGCGAGGGCGTGCAGCCTGTCCAACGGCTGTGCAAACATGGCTGAGCGCCATTGCTCGATATTGCTCTCTTCGGTTTTTTTCATCCCAATCTATTCATCCCAGGTCTCTATCGTGTAACGATATCCCTGCTCGACCAGGAATTTGCGTCGCTTGTCTGCATATTCCTCCTCGACTGTATATCTCGAGATGAGCGAGTAGAAGAAACTGTTGCGATCCTTCGGACGCAGGATGCGCCCAAGCCGCTGCGCCTCCTCTTGTCTGCTCCCGAAAGTTCCTGAGATCTGTATCGCCACCGAAGCGTCTGGCAGATCTATGGCGAAATTGGCGACTTTCGATACGACAAGAAGCCTTTCATCTCCGGAACGGAAGGCAGCGTAGAGCATTTCGCGCTCCGCCTCAGGCGTGCTTCCTGTTATGAGGGGAGCACCGAAAAGCCTTGCATATCGCTTGAGCTGGTCAATGTACTGCCCGATCACAAGGATGCACTCACCCTTGTGATGCTCGACTATGGCCTGCGCGACTTTCTCTTTCTGGACATTTTCGGATGCAATCCGCGATTTGGCCCGCTGGCCTGCTATGGCATACGTAAGCCGCGTGGGTTCGTCCAGAGGAATCCTGATTTCCTTGCAGAGTGCCTCGGCAATGAAGCCTTTTTTCTCAAGGTCTTTCCAGGGAACATCATAGCGCTTTGGCCCGATGAGCGAGAAGACTTCCTCCTCCCGGCCATCCTCGCGGACGAGTGTGGCAGTGAGGCCAAGCCGGCGTACGGCCTGCAGCTCGGCGACAATCCTGAAGACAGGCGCTGGCAGCAGGTGGACTTCATCGCAGATAATCAATCCCCAGTTGGCTGCCCGGAGCAATTCAAAATGCGGGAAATCCGACTGTTTATCAGGCCGCCATGTCAGAATCTGGTAGGTGGCGATCGTGACTGGACGCACTTGTTTCATGAAGCCTGAATATTCGCCGATCATCGACTCGGCCAGGTCGGTTTTATCAAGCAGCTCGCTTTTCCATTGACGGGCCGCCGCGATGTTCGTGGTGATGATCAGCGTCGATCGGCGGCAGGCTGCCATCGCGGCCATT
>JAJFUL010000029.1 GCA_021372425.1 Spirochaetaceae bacterium | reverse complement strand
GTTGCCCTGCTCGACAAAAATGGCGCCGGTCAGGCGCATCCAGTAGGAGAGAACCGGTATCCTGCGGAATTCGTTGTTGGCCACGACGCCGGTGCAGACAGGAAGGAGGGAATACAGGACTGCGATATCGAAAGGGGAAAGATGGTTTGCCACGAAGAGGTAGACACCTTTAGGATCGATCAGCTTGCCGCCCGTCATGGTGAGCCTGGTCCTGCTGATGCGACTGACTTTCCTGCCCCAGTCCCTGATTATCCTGAAGGCGAATCGTCCGCGGCTTGACAAATCGTTAAGAGATGCCGACTGCGGGATTCTCAAAGCCGTCGCAAAGGTATCGATCAATATGCGTGGCAGGAGGAGATGCCTGTCTTCCCTGACTGATTCCCTGATGAGCGCAAGGACGGGCAGTCTGCTCGATTGGATGATGTCCTGATAACGAGTTTCGTTCAATATTCCATCCATGATCCGGCTCCTTTGCTCCTTGCAGCCTTTCTACAAGTATAGAGCATCGGATCGCATTATGCCCAGCTTTCGGGTCAAGACCGCCTGATGAAACGGTTGCTGACGAATTTCCCTATCTCGACCACTGTCAGAAGGCCGAATGCGACGGCGAACACGATGCCCCACTGCGATGGTGCAAGTGGCTCGACGCCGAGTGTCTTGCCTATTCCCGGAACGCAGAAGGGGAGAATTGCAAGCGCGAGTCCCCCCAGTACCGTAAAGATGAGTGGCTTGTTCCGCGACAGTCTTCCGCTCCGGAATAGAGGCCTGCGCATGCTTCGATAGGCGAAGATATAGATCATCGAATTTACCGCGAAAGAAGCGAAAGCAAAGCTCTGGCCCTGCATTATGCTTCCATGCACATTGTAGTAGTGTCCGAACAGGATAAGTCCCGCTGCGGCGCTTGCCGTGCTTATGATCGCGATGAGCGACAGACCGAGCGAATTGAGTATGGGCTCCTTCACCGACAGGGGCTTTTCCTCCATGATGCCGTCTTCCTTGGGCTCGAAGCCGAGCACGATATCCGAAGGGCCATCGCATATCAGGTGTATCCACAGGATCTGCGCCACGGCAAGCGGGGCTGGCCAACCGAGCAGCATGGCCCCGAATATGGTGAACACTTCTGCGAAGGAGTTGGAGAGCGTATACGCAACTACCTTGCGGATATTCTGGAATACGGTACGTCCTTCCTCGACAGCTGCCACGATGGTGCGGAAATTACTGTCGAGCAGGACCAGGTCTGCTGTCTCCCTGGCCACGTCGGTCGCGCTCCCGACAACAATGCCGATGTTGGAGCGTTTCAGCGCCGGTGCGTCGTTCACGCCGTCACCGACCATCGCCACCACCTCGTCCTTTGATTGCAGGGCTCGCACAATCCGGAGCTTGTCATGCGGGCGGATGCGTGAGAATACTGCTACGCGCCCGACCCTTTCAGCCAGTGCAGCATCGTCCAACTTCTCCATCTCGCTCCCGTCGAGCACTTCTTCGCCCTCGGCTATGATGCCGCAGGACCTCGCGATGCGCTCCGCCGTTTTCCGGTAGTCGCCGGTGATCATCTTGACCTTTATGCCAGCCTTGTGCGCAATTTCCACCGATTCCTGGACTCCTTCGCGGATTGGGTCTTCCATGGCCACGAGGCCTGCCCATGTGTAACCATTGCGCACTTCAATATCACTATGCGGCCTGGATGCAAGACCGATCAGCCGCAAGCCATCGCCTGCCCAGTTGTCGGCGAGCGAAAGCAGTCTCTCGCGGTCAGGTTGTTCAATGTTGCACATCGCCAGGATTATCTCCGGCGCGCCCTTCAGGTAGTCGCGTTCCTCGCCGTCGATCCTGTCAGCGGTGATCATGTATTTTGTCTCGCTGGAGAAGAGCTCGACAGCCATACGTTCGCTGCGGTCGACGATGGCCTGCGGAGCCTGCGCCGGGGCGCCACTTCCGGCCATGCCGGCGGCGAATTCCCACAATGCTGCCTCTACAGGGCCTTCCATGTCGTTGCAGAGAACCATTGCTTCCAGGGCGCGATCCGGAACCGCAAGTTCCTGCCGCGTCACGCGCATGCGGCCTTCGGTAAGCGTGCCAGTCTTGTCGGTACAGATTGTCGTTACCGAACCAAGCGTCTCGACAGCGAGGAGCTTTTTGACCAAGCCATTACGCTTCAGAATTTTCCGCATTCCGATGACGAGGATCACTGTCACCGCGATGAGCAGCCCCTCTGGAATCGCCGCGATGGCCAGCACTATGGAGACGCGCAGCATCTCCAGGAAAGGTCTGCCCGAGACGAGCCCGACGATAAGGATGGCCGCCGTTACGCCGAGGACCAGCCACGTGAGCGTCTTGCTGAAGGCTTTGAGCCTTGTCTGCAGCGGCGTCTCTTCCTGTACATCCTCCTTCAGACTTGTCGCGATGGCGCCCAACTCGGTGTTCGTACCCGTGCCGCTTACGGTCATGAGGCCGCGCCCCGTGAGCACGGTGGTGCCCATGAAAGCGCGGTCCGAGCCTGCCTCGGCTTTCTTGCCAACGGGTTCGCTTTCGCCGGTCAGAATGGCTTCGTCTACCGAAAGCTTGACTCCTTCGATGATCTGTCCGTCTCCCGGCACACGTTCGCCGGCATTGAGCACGGCTACATCGCCAGGGACCAGCTCGCGCAGCTCGATCTCGCGCCTCAGACCGTCCCGTATGACGGTCGTCGTCGGCTTGAGGAGGTTTTTGAGCGAGCTGTAGGTCTTCTGCGCTTGGTATTCCTGGAGGAATCCGACGATAGCGTCGATCACGACGACGACCATGATGATGAAGAAGTCCGTCACCTCGCCCACAATGAGGGAAATGATGGCGGCAGCGAGGATGATGTAGACGAGCGGGCTCTTGAATTGCGATATGAAGGTGGAGAAGGCCGAAGGGCCCTTGGCTGTTGGCAGGATGTTTTCTCCGAATTCGCGCCGCCGCCGGGTAGCTTCGGATTCGGTAAGGCCCTGGATGGATTCATGCCTGAAAGCGGCCTGAGGTTGACCCAGGCCGGAATTCTGGACAATTTTTGCCGCATTGTCAGAGGCTTCATGCTGGCGAGGGGCTACGTCGGGAGAAGCTGATGGTACAGCTTTCACAGTGGGACCTCCTGTCGGATGATTCGAAACGAGTCAATTCGATAGATTGGAAGTCCCGCTAATCACGAGCTGCCCGCTTGAGGGGCCCGGCTTGGTTACCTGTTCTCCCTGTGTGGACTTGAAGCTACTATGCTCCCGGCCGGCTGTCAAGTCAAAATTTTAATTTCTAATCCCTATACTGCGCACTTCTCGGCTTCCGGGGCAAGCGCTCAAGGTCAGGGCCGCTGGTCAGCCCTGTGCTTTCACCAGGCTCCGTATCGATTCGAACGAAGCATCGACAGGCACGCGCTGGGAATGACCATCGCCCTTGATAATCATGCTGCCCGCATCGGATTCGATGTCACTGACGGACCCCGCCGCCAAGCTCGGGTCGAGCTGGGCCAATGCCACCCCGTAGCAGAGTGTTCTCTGCCCCTGTGCGGGAATGTTGACCAGGGTCGGATTGCCGAGCAGCTCGGGGTGTTCACGCGAATAGGGCAGGCCGTTTGCGCAGGCCCCCACGGCGTTTTCGGTTCCAAGGCAGAATGTCCTGTCGGCACCGCCTTCGTGGAAGGACCCGGGCGTGAAATCCCTGCCGCCGTATTG
>JAJFUL010000023.1 GCA_021372425.1 Spirochaetaceae bacterium | reverse complement strand
CACTGGCAAGCCGACCGATTGCTGACCTAGCACGGCCATCTTGTCCTGAGCGGAAGCGCCATAGTACAGTTTCCGCATGCAGGCCAAGGAATATCTGAGGTGGTACATGCGGTCTCCGCTGGGCATCGGCGGGGGCTTCGTCGGCGTCATCGGTGCGATCGGTCTGATCGTGGCCGGCGTTTCTGCCTTCATAGCCGTACCGGCGGGCATGGCGCTCGCAGGCCTTGTCGGCGTCATCGCCCATATGGCCGGTGCAGGACCAAAGCAGGCGATCGCCGCCCGCGATGCGGAAATCGCCCGCGCTGCCTCTGAAAAACTCGAGCAGGCGGAAGCTGGGCGCAATGCCCTCTCTCATATGCGCATCGCCGATCCCGAAGTCTCTTCGGCCGTGCAACTTGTCGTCCAGTCGGCAGGCGCCTATCTCGAAGCCTGCAGAAAAGAAAACACGCATGATCCTCTCGCCGATGACGCTATTGCACAGGCACGGGATCTCGTCGATATTTATCTCAAGGAGCAGGACGAAGCTTCGACCGAAAAGCGATATGGGCTTGAAGACCAGGATCCCTTCGTCGATGCGAAGCAGAGAGTGGTCGGAGGGCTCAAGGACAAGGCGCTCGTGCTGCGGGAACGCAGGATCCAGATCGATGGCGGCCTGCCGCCTGTAGATCAGCTCTCCGTACGGGAGGAATTGAAATGAAACTCAGGTTCCGCGCACTTGTCGCGCTCGCGATTCTGATTCTTGCGGTACAGGGCGCCTTTGCGCTTTCCACCAGCCTCAATTCCACCGACATAACGCTCGTCCTTCGCACAGACGGCAAGGCAGACATCTACTACAGCCTGGAATGGCAGGCCTCTGGCGGCGAGATGCATGGCTTCTACTTCCAGGGCGAGGCCTTTAAGCCGGTCTGGGACAATGAAGGCTGCTACGCCGACTTGCCCAATGGCAAGCGTATTCCGCTCGATATCAAGAATATCGGCGAAGGGAAATACGATATTGTGCTTGCCGGAGGGCTGGGCTTTTCGGGCACTGCCTATTATTTCCTGCATTACGCGGGCGATTTTGCCGCAGCCGGCCTTGTCGGAACTACGACGAGCGCCGACCATGGCGAACTGCTTTATTTCGACTGGGCTCCCGTGGAATGGGACAGCCCCATGAATTCGCGCACGGTGCACATCGTGCTTCCCGTCAAGGTCGAGGGTGAAAAACTGACCGATACCGAAAGGGAAGCCGTGCCGATGCTGACAGAAAAATCCGTCAACGATGAAAACAAGATCGATTATTATGGCTCTGAGGGAACGGACGGGTATTATCTCACCATCAGGTTCTACCAGAGTGAGGTCCAGACCGGCCAGACCCAGCGGCTCCAGCTGTATTTCCCCAAGGATTATGTGCCAATATCCGGAGCCCTGACGCAGCGCGCCGGGGCAGGGCCCGGGGGCGGGGAGAGCGGCAATGGAGCTGCTGCGGGCTATGGCGGCTCAAGTGACTCCTCAGGCGGATATTCAGGCCCGAGCGGGCTGGATTATGCGCGGAGGCCCCTAGTGGCCTTCATCGTATTTGGCGTTCTGATTGCGCTCGCTCTCTGGCTCTATGTGGCCAGGTTGAGGCGGTACAACAAGCGCGCCGCCATCATTAAGGGGATTGCCTGGGCGGGCGATTCGTGGATTCCGCCCAAGCTCTATACGGGCACGTACCAGGTCCCTGGCAAGGTTGCGGAGAACCTGCATCCCGCCGAGGTGGCCGTTCTCCTCGAACTACCGCTCGTGCGCATCGTGGCGATCATGCTGGAAGGCCTCAAGGCGCAGGGGATCATCGAAGTCGCCCAGGAGGAACCGCTGCAGATCAAAATCCTCACGCGGGAAAAGGCCAAGGACGACTACGAGGAGCAATTTCTCGCCTGTTTCGATTCCGAAGGGCATGTGCTTTCCGGCCTGCTCGAGGATTTCTTCGAGACAATGATCCGCAGCCTGCAGGAAAAGATCTGGGATTGCGACATCGAAGCCACCAAGGCTTATTATCGCGGAAAACTGGCGAAGGCCGAGACCATGGAGGCCGAGCGCCAGGCGATGGGCGACGAGGATCGCATGGAATTTCAGAGGCGCAATAGATACTGGAATTACTGGTACGGCTACTGGATCATCAGTTCGTATCCGGCACGTTACGAACACATGGCCATGCCGAAGGGGTTTGCGGCGACCTATGCCGATTTCATGCGGTCTTCGTCCTGCTTCAACGGATGTTTCGCGCCAGGAGGAGCGAGCGGCCAAGGTGCCGGCAAAGCGGGCGCCTGTTA
>JAJFUL010000077.1 GCA_021372425.1 Spirochaetaceae bacterium | reverse complement strand
TTCAGCGACTTCAATCCATGGTATCACCGACCTGGAGGTATCTGCTGCCCCGATTTTTTCCGACCTGGCCGCCGAAATGGCCATGATCATTCGGGGCAAAGTATTCGTAGCCCATAATGCTCCCTTTGACGCATCCTTTGTAGCCGGAGAGTACGCGCGTCTTTCGATGTCTTCGCCGCTTGGGGAAATCGCCGACAGTCTTCTGTTGCTCAGGATGGCCTATCCAGGGCTCCTTTCCTATAATCTCGGAAAAGCGGCCTACGTCCTTGGCATACCGTCAGGCCAGGGTCACAGAGCCCTCGATGATGCCAGAACCTGCATGAGCCTGTTTGCGCTGAGCGCCAGGAGACTCACTGGATTATGCCCATGAACACCAAAGAAGACCAGCCGGTTTATCCTGCGGCCATAATCCTTGGAGTGCTCATCATCTTTGCCTGCTCGTTCAGCCTGATTGGAAGAAAAACCCCTGAATCCTCCCATTATGCCGTCGTTTCCCCTGTCGTTTCCGAGAGTTCGATAGGCTTACAGACGATTCCGATGCTTGATCGCCAGGCAGTGTCCCGGACAGATCCTGAAACAATAAGGGCTCTAGGCTCCACGCTTGTCCAGCAATCAATCTACGGTTCTCTTTCGCCAGAGAAGACTTCGGCTGAAGTTTTCCCCTCCTCCGCGGAAATACTGGCCATGCTGGCCCGGGATCGCGATGTGGATGACTACATGGAAAATGCTTCAGAAAAAGGCTCTTCGGGTACGTATTATGCCTCAATAGCGTCCCTCGCGCCTTTGATGAAACCCTTACGAGAAAAATACGAAGCCTTGTTCACTGGCGTCTACGAAGAGCTGAAAAAACAAGGCCGACTTCTTGTCCCGGCGCAGACTTCTTCCGAAGCGAAGCTTTACGAAGGAGGGGTGACGCTTCCCGGCCTTTCCAGTCCCCCCCGTGAACGAGACTATGATTACTCGCATACTTACGCGCTCGACATCTTCCTTGACGATGTTGAAACGCTGCCCTACAGCACACTGGAAAAGGGGCCAACAATCTTCTCCATTTCCGATGGCATAGTCATTGCAGCAAACGCTTCCTGGAAAGGTGGCGAAGAACTGGAAAGCTACCGTGGAGGCGGTATTACGCCAAAGTCCGGCAATGGCGTCATCATCTACTCCCCGTCCAACCAAAAATACTACCTCTATTTCCATTTATATGACGTCTTTGTTCAGACTGGATCGGCCTTGCGCTCAGGCCAGCCTATCGGTCATGGCGGGAATACTGGCGCCAACGCCAGGAAGCCCGGTCATGGGGAACATCTCCACATTGAAATATACGATGCCGTAGATGCCAAGTTCCTTCGCAACAAGCAGATCGCGGCACTCATTTTCTGATCACAATCTCATCTGCACCGCGCATCGGCGCCCTCCCTTAAGGAAGGACCATTTCCTTGGGACTTCACGCACGGCGCGGCCTTGCGATAGACTGGCAGTATGAATTCAGCCGATACTGGACAGATCCCCCCAAAGCCTGCAACCGTTTCGTCCAAAGCCACGTCTGCGCCAGACAGTCACTCGACTCTGGAAAGCATCCCTGCCGCGCTCAGGGAAGATATGGAGCGGAAAAGTATTGACGTTGCGCTGACCGCATCCATTCTCGGTGATTACAACTCGGGGCGCCAGGATTCCCTTAAGCCGGTCAAAGCTTCTGGCGTGCCTGCCATCGATGGCAAGATCGTGATTGACACCCGTTGTCGCCACGATGACAAGGCTTATATTTTTTCAATAGACGAGGAAAAAGCGCGGACCAATCTGGCCAGATTTGACCTGGTCATGCCGGAAACAACTTCCTTGAGGCGCACAAACGCGAATCATCGCAAGGCGCTTTTTACCGCAAAGGCGCTGGAGGAGATCGGCAATGCGTTGCTGCCGTTCACGGCCTATGGAGTGCTCAACGGTGGATCGGCAACCAGCTATGCCGACTCAAAGAAAAACCTGGCGCTTGGCCCCGGTGTTTTCGACGCCCTGTCGGGTCCCTTCCAGAAAATGGCTCCCCTATGCAGAAACAGGCCAAAAGGGCTCACGCCTGCTTATATCAATCCTGATGGTTCTGCAGGTGCCAGCTTTCTCGAACTAAAGATGAGAGCGCGTCTCCTTCGCTTCGATGGCCTGCAAAAGTGCAAAAATCGCCAAGCCTTGCCGATGCGGGAAGCCGAGTTCATGCCGCTTTTCCAGATGACCAGTTCCGGCAATGATGCCCAACTTGCGGAGGCCTATGCCTCAATGGCGGGGGCTCCCTTCCTCGAGTCTCTGGCAGGCAGGCTTGGCATATCGGCAACGAAATGGCATACGGGCGTCCAATCCATGATCGCCGCCTTTACGCATTCCAGCGAGGGCCGCCCCAAGCGTATTTTCGACAGAGCCTATGGCAAGGAGAATTCCTCGGTGGCGCTTCCCGGGGGACATGGGCAATGTTTCCGCATCCTGGCTCCCGTTTTCAGGAAGCTTTATGAGCAGGGTACACGGTTCGCTTATATCGGCAATGTTGACAATATCGGTTATACGCCCGACCCGCTCGAAATCGCAATCCTGGCCCTCTCCGGCGCGCCGGCAGGTTTCGAATTCAGTGTACGAACGCCCATGGATGTCAAAGGTGGCATACTCATCCAGACAGAAGAGGGCGGCTGCACGGTAGCCGATATTGGCCCTGCCATCAGCTTCGACGAAGTCCTGCGCCTGGAAAATTCCGGTTATTCCATTCTATTCAACTGCGCCGTAGGTCTTTTCGATCTTTCCTACCTCGTACCGCATCTGGACGAAATAGCGCGAGCGCTACCAGTTCGTTTCACAGACCAGGACAAGGATGCAGGCCGTTATTCCCAGGCCGAACAGGTTACGTGGGAAGTCCTGTCCTGTCTCCCTTCATTCCTGGCCTTTGCGGTGGACAAGAACGAGCGGTTTCTGGCTGCGAAACTTCTTGTGGATACGCTGCTGACCAGCGGAGTGGCCATCGACGACAGCCGCTTGCCGCAGGATCTCCGTGAAACCGTTCTGGGGCTCAACAAGGGACTTAAGAACCTGCTTGGCGGAACCTATGGCCTGGTGCTTTCAGACAACAAATGGGTCCCGCAGGAATCAGTTCGCCGATAATTTCTTTATGCTGACGGGAATGCCGTGCATGATACAGGAAGTACTTTCCCTGGTCCCCTCGGTTGATGTAAGCATGTTCGCCGAGCTGCAGCCAGCTGCCTCGCCAGAATCATCAGTAACGCCTAACCATGAACCTTCCGGCACACAGATGACATCTTCCATGAGGGAAGCATCGAGGCTCAGCCTTATGCGCATCGTACCCGATTGGCTTTCCACAAGGACAAGCTCGCCATCCTGCAGCTTCAGGCGCTTGGCCGTTTCAGGGTTTACGGCAAGGCAATTCAGTCCAACTGTGTCAGGGTGATCCCCTCCCTGAGAATGGACTCGGCTAGCCAGTTTGGGCGTTATGAGCAAAAGCTGGCGCCCCGCTATTTCGTCGCTCCGGTCATGACAATCCGTCAGGAAACTCACATGTGTCCCTTCGAGATGGACCTTCCCTGACCGTGTCGCCAATGGGAAAAGGCCAGGTTCTCTGGCAAAATCGGCCAGTCCTGTCCGGTTTTGATCCTCCCCGAAAAAAATGCCATCATGTCGAAATCTTGCAGGGTCCTTCACATCTGAGTGAGCAAGGAAGAAATCGATCCATTGCGATTTGCTCCGCCCCTCCGAAAAAGCGCTTCCGATACCGAGACGATCGGCCAGGTCACAGAATATGTCATAATCCGTCCGTTCCTGCCCTTCACAAGGCAAAATTTGCGGCTTATAGAGAAGGTAGTTCCCAGCCCAAGGAATACCGATGTCCTCTTTCTGGAGAGGAGAAGCCGCCGGAAGCACGACATCGCAATGGCGGGCTGTGGGCGTCATGAACATCTCGTGACAAACTGAAAAATTAACTTTCTTAAGGGCCTGCAGGCTTTTCATAATGTCGGCCCCCTGATTCAAAAGATTGCCGCCTGCCGAATAGACCAGATGGATGTCCGATTGATACTCCGGCCTCCCCTTCAATATGGCATCAGGCCAGCGCAGTATGGGAACGCAGGGATTGGTCCCCCTGCCCTTCGTTCCGATGGTTTGCACCGATGGCGATGGAAGTCGACTATTGAAGGATCCTGTCGATCCTCCCTGAATTCCAAAATTGGAGCTGGCAAGCTGTAGGGCGACACAAAGTCTCATGGTCTCTTCACCATTGGCGCTGCGCTGGATGGAATATCCTGGTATCAGCATGGCTGGTTTAAAGCAGATCCAACGGTCAGCGAGCTCTTCGATAGTTCGGGCAGGAATGCCCGTTATTTTTTGAGCCCAGGAAGCTGTCTTGACAATTCCGTCCGAAAATCCCAGAACATGCCTCAAAATGGACACAAATCCTGTGCTATAGGTGGAAAGGGCAAGTGTGTCGATCAGTCCCTTGCTGTTCCAGACATAGAGTATTGCATAAAGCAGGGCAAGGTCTGTTCCCGGCCTTATGGGAATCCACTCGGCTCCGAGGCTTTCCGCTGTTTTGGTGCGGCGAGGGTCAATCGAGACAAGGGGGATTTTGTTTTTTGCAGCTTGCATAAGTCGGGCAGGCAATTCGGCGCCAAGGCGCGCTTCAAGAGCGTTCGCTCCCAGCAACACGATGAATTTCGATTTTTGGATGGTTGCCGGATCGAAGCCCGACCGTGAAAAATCTGCTCCGAAAGCTTTGGAAAGAGCGTGATTCCCCGCCGCACTGGAATAATTGCTCGCAAGAATGGTGTGATCTCCAAGACAATTCAGAAATCGGGCGGAAAGGGCTTTGGTACTATGGAGTGCTCCCGTACTACCGGAACTCGAAAGATTAACGATTGAGGAAGCCCCGTGTCTCGCCAGGTTTTCCGAGAGCTTGCCAGCCACGAGGTCAAGCGCTTCATCCCAGCTGGTCTCCCGGAATTGGCCCGATCCCCGCTCACCCGTCCGGATCAGAGGCACTTTCAGACGCTCGGAAGAATAATGAAAATGGGGAAGCGCATAACCCTTGGCACACCCGCGAAGATATTCGCCTGCGAGCGGGTTATGACGGATAGCTGTCACCCTTCCATTTTCTTTTTCGGCCAGAAGGGGACAGGCATTGCCGCCGCAGTCGCGGCCGCAGAATACGGGAAACAGCTCGGTCATGAAACCATTCTATCATGATTAGAAAACGATATCGATGACCTCTTCCATTCTATGCACAGGGTGGAATGTAATGCCATTCTTGACATTCTCAGGGATGTCATCGAGGTCATTCAGGTTGGAGGCTGGTATGATCATGTCCTTGATCCTGTTGCGCTTTGCAGCAACGGTCTTTTCCTTGAGTCCGCCGATGGGCAGAACCTGGCCGGTGAGTGAAAGTTCGCCTGTCATCGCCAGTCTGTCCCTGATCTTCTTTTTGATGACCAGCGACAGGAGTGCAGTCGCCATGGTGATGCCCGCAGAAGGGCCGTCCTTGGGTGTAGCCCCTTCCGGGATGTGCAGATGTATCTGCCTGCCTTCGAAATAGTCGGCTCCCACTCCAAACATCTGGGCGGAAATGCTTCTGACATAGGTATAGGCTATGCTGGCGGACTCCTGCATGACAGAGCCCATCTGGCCTGTCAGTTTGAAGCCTTCCTTGCCGGGATTGGCCACAGCCTCGATGATGAGTGTATCGCCACCCAGGCTCGTCCAGGCCAGGCCAACGGCCATGCCGGGCCTTGTAGCCCTCTTGATGTCCTCTTCGTGAAATATCGGCTTGCCGAGGTATTTCTGAATCGCCGCTTTGTCTATTACGGTTTTTTTGCGCTCAGTCTCGTCAAGAACTATGGATTTGGCTATCTTGCGGTGAATCTTGTCGAGGTATTTCTCGAAATCCCGCACCCCCGCTTCCCTCGCATAGCTGTCAGCAATGAACAGGAGAGCGTCGCGTGTATATCGGACATCAGCCTTCTTTAGCCCGTTCTTCTCGATGCTTTTGGGGATCAGGTAATGCCGAGCAATCTCCAGCTTCTCGCTGTCGATGTAGCCAGGTATCTGGATCACTTCCATGCGGTCCACGAGAGGGCGCGGCACCGTGTCGAGGACATTCGCCGTCGTTATGAAGAATATATTTGAAATATCGAAGGGCAAATCCAGGTAATGGTCGCGGAAACTAAAATTCTGCTCCGGATCGAGGGCTTCGAGTAAAGCGCTCGAAGGATCACCCTGGTAAGATGCACCCATCTTGTCGATTTCGTCGATCATAAAGACAGGGTCGCGCGTCTTGGCAATTTTCAAACCCTGCACAATCTTGCCAGGCAGAGCGCCAACATAAGTCCGTCTGTGCCCCTTAATCTCCGCTTCATCGCGCATGCCGCCCACGCTGAATCTGAAGAATTGCTTGCCCATGGCCCGGGCGATGGATCGGCCAACACTCGTCTTCCCGACACCAGGAGGTCCCACAAGGCATAGTATCGAGCCCTTCGAATCCTTCTTGAGCTTTCGGACAGCCAGGTACTCGATGATCCTGTCCTTTATATCCTGGAGGCCATAATGATCGGCCTCGAGCGTTTCCTGGGCTTTCTTCATGTCAAAATCGTTGGACAGCGGAGAGTTCCATGGCAGGGAACAGACCAGCTCAAGCCAGTTTCGGGTGACCATGTACTCGCTCGATGATGTGTCCATGAGGTTGAATTTTTCCAGTTCCTGTTCGACCTGTTCCTTGATCTCACCCTCAAATCCGAAACCGTCGATGGCAGTCCTGAATTTCTGGTAATCGGAGCTTTTCGCATCGGCGGGCATGCCGAGTTCCTGTTTGATTTCCCTCAGCTCCTCCTTGAGGAAATAATCGCGTTGGTTCTTTTCTATCTTTTCGTTGATCTCGGTCTGGACTTTCTTCTGGATTCTCAGAAGCTCCTGCTCTTTCTTGATATAAATGAGAACCTGTTCCATGCGTGCGCGGACATCGAGTTGCTCGAGCACTGCCTGTTGTTCCTTCTTGTCGACATTCAGGATGCTTGCGATGAAATCGGCGATCTTCCCCGGATGGTCAATATTGATCATATTGAGCCGCATTTCTTCCGAAAAAAGCGGATTATTCTCCGAAACCTGCTTCATTTCGCCAAGAAGCGCCCTGGTGAGCGCCTTCACTTCGTCTGAATCGTCATTGGATTCCTCGAGATAGGCGACAGCAGCGACTATGGGCGGCTCCTTGGAAAGAAATTTCTTGATCTGGAAGCGCTTGAGCGTCGAGATGTAGATATTTATTCCGCCATCAGGCAGGTTGATTTTCTTTACGATCTTTGCCACGGTCCCGACATTATAGAGGTTGTCTGCTGCGGGACTCTTGTCCTCGTCCTTTGTAAGCGCGAGCCCGACCATACCATCGCCGGTCAGCACCTGATCGACCAGCAACATGTCTGGCTGGTTGGCTATCATGATAGGAGTGAAGACCCCGGGGAATATGGGACGCCCCTCCAGTGTAATTATGGGCAGCTTGGTGGGCAGCACCTGGTCTATCGGTATTATTTCATTATCAGGCATAAAGGCTCCTGGATTGCTCAATGATCAAAGGCGGTTCGATCGACGATCAAAACTTCCGCTCCTTAAATCTAAGTATTTCCAGCGTTCCAGGCAAGCCATGGACAGTATTGTACATAGTCGCTGCATGCGATCAGTCTGAGGGGGCATGCAGGCGGGAAACTATCCGGCGGTCTGCACGGCCATCCGGTCTTCAATTTTGCGTCCGGAGCCTTGCCGCAGCTGCCTTGTTGCCTTCCTCGAGGCATTCCCCGGGCGGCAAGCCCTTTATTGCGGAGTGCAGAAAGCCTGCGGAGAAGAAGTCCCCGGCGCCAACGGGATTATTAATCCACATTTTATCAGCCGCCCTCTCCGTGAACACAGTCCCCGTGATGCAGCGTGCGCCTGCGCTTCCCTGCTTCACAACCCAGCAAGTTTTTCCGGAGCGAGGCTGCAAGTCTACAGGGAAGAGCACATCGAATTCTTCCTGGTTGGCAAAAACGAAATCACAGCAGGCTCCGGCAAAATCGAGGAGGCCCGAAGCATTTGCCCTTGCGTTTCCCGGCGTCGATATATCCATGGCCACGATGGACTGCTGCCTGTGGGCGCGATCAGCCATCCTGACAAGCCATTCCATTGCATCAATCAGCAGGCCATCAATATAAAGTATTCCTCGTTCAGGCATGTTTTTTTCAGGGATTTCTGTGCCCCGTATGTCAAAAGCGGCCCCGGGGCTGACAATTGTCCTGCTCCTGCCTTCGTCAGACATGATGCGGCAAAAAATCCCCGTCGGCGCGGCTGATGCCACCGCGTGGAATGCCACGCCAGCCTTATCGACCATGGAAGTGACAGTGCGACCTGCTTCGTCGTCCCCAATGCTTCCCCAGAGATGAGCTTCCATCCCAAGCTGGCTCGCTGCCATTGCCGTGTTTGTCGCGCTTCCGCCAGCTTCCCTAATGAAAGATGAGGGGGGTTCTGCCGGGAAGCGATCAAGTTCTGAATAGAGAATCTTCATGATGTCGGGAGATACATGTGATACTGCTCCGCCTGTCGAAAATTGCTTGGCCAGGACATCGAATCGCCCGTTTCCCATTGCTGCAAAGCAATCGAGAAGGACATGTCCTACGCAGACTATCGTCGGTCTTTCGCTCATGGACTGTCTTGACCCCCAAAGGCTGAGTATGGTACTTTCTCCACGCTTTATCGTCAATCAACATACCTCGCAGCAAGCTGCGGGGGGTGAAATCCACTTCCGAATCAAGGGCGCTTGGCTCAGCTGGTCAGAGCGGCTGGTTTACACCCAGTAGGTCGCAGGTTCGAACCCTGCAGCGCCCATCCTTTTACTACAATGAATTAAGTGATATTGATTACTACAATATGCTTAGGCTGTAGCCTAGGCTACAGCCATCCGCTGACATTTCCCTGCTTGTCAAATGCGATACCTCTGGGTTCTTTATCGATGATTGTCAGCGCCGGGATCTTGTTCGCGGTTTGGATCAAGTCCTCGGAGATGTAGAATTCGGATAACGCCAGAGTGTTCTTAATCCAGACAATGCGGATACCCGCCTTTTCGTCAAACGGGACTGCCGTGCGAATCGCAAATTTGAACGCCAGCTTGTCGTTAGGCATGACGACGGGAATCTTGGTTCCCGATGCTTCCGCTGCCGTGATCGCGTTAGGATAGGAGGCCTCAAAGCTGAATTTCTCGAACACCCTCTGCGTGGTAACGTCTGCGTTGCCAATACCGCCGCAGTTGCCATGTGTCTTCTCCGTCAGATCGCGCACGGCGATGCTTTTAAAAAACGGCTCGGTTTTTGGCAAGCAAGCAGAGCGGCCTGTAACGTTCGGGTCCATGCCGGCTCCGCTGATGTTCTTTCCGAATTCATCCACAAACAAGATATCCGCTTTCTCAAAAGGCAACTTCGCGACCAGATCCTTTGCCTTTTCCAACAACGCAGGCTCCTCGGCGTGAATTCTCTCCCCGGGAACCGCGACAATCTGAAAAGTCTCATGGTAGGCATTTTCCAAAATTCCCAGAGCGGTGATATTCTTCTTTTTTTCGACGACTACACCCGAAATATCCCACACGTTCTTGGCCATATTTTCAAAGCCAAATTTATGGCAAATATAGGCGCCGTGCTGTTTGCCCAACCCAATGGTGAGCATCTTGCACAGCCCACTCTCCACGCGGCCATGAAAATCCGTATGCGGCTTTATGCGCCCGATTGGAATGATATAATCTGCTTCATCGGCATACCGATCGATGTGCACGGAAAGTCCTGATTCCGTTTGGCCAATTTCCACGGTCTCCATAGCCGCACGGATCGGCGCACCCATTGCTTCCTCGGTGATGCCATAGTCATTAATGATTTGGGCCTGCCCTTGTGCCGTTGCTCCTCCATGGCTGCCCATCGCCGGAATAATGAATGGATTTGCGCCGCAGGATTTGACGTAATCCACAACAGCCTTTACGATAACCGGGAAATGTCCTATTTCGCGGCTGCCGACCGCAATGCACACAAGAAAGCCAGGCTGAATCTTTTCACGAATCTCTCTTGCATCCAAAGCACCAAACACTGAGGCAGGAATATCCTGTATATGTTCGTCTGCCATTTTATATTGAACTTTCACAAAACGGGGAATCTCAATATCCTTAAGCAGTTCATCAAAGATGGCCATATATTCCTCCTCCAAAACGCGACAGTAAGAACGATGCTGAAATCGGTCACATGCCTAGATATGCGGATTTCACCGTCTCGTCGTCGATCAGCTCCGAGCTTTTGCCCTGCATGGCAACCTTTCCATTCTCCAGCACATAGCACCGGCTCGAAATGCTCAAAGCCATAAACGCATTCTGCTCGACCAGAACAACGGAAATTCCCATCCTTTTGTTGATGGCCTGAATTCGGTCAAAGACCTCATCTACAATGATAGGCGCGAGACCTAGAGACGGCTCGTCAAACATAATCAGGTCGGGTTTGCTCATGAGACCGCGCGCAATCGCAAGCATCTGCTGTTCGCCTCCGCTCAAAGTGCCAGCCATCTGCTTTCTGCGTTCCTTCAGCCTCGGAAACATCTCATACATCTCTTCATGCAACGCATTGAGTTCCTTGGCTTTGGCAGGTTTGCTGTATGCGCCCATCGTAAGGTTGTCCTCCACGGACAATTTTGTAAACACATCGCGCCCTTCGGGAACATACACAATGCCACTCTTTACGATCTTGTGCGTTTGAACATGCGTAATATCCTTGCCCTTATAAACGATTTTGCCTTCGCGGGGGCGAACCGTACCCATGACTGACTTCATCAGGGTTGATTTCCCGGCTCCATTCGCACCGATGATGGACACTATTTCATTCTCTGTCACACTGAAAGAAACATCATATAATGCGCAGGCATTGCCGTAATATGTAGAGATATTTTCAACGTCCAGCATTTGCATTACCCCTGCTTTCTTCCGTTTTCCGGATCGTCTTATACCGATTGCCGAGATATGCCCGTATGACCTCCGGATTGCTCTGAATCTGCGATGGCGTTCCCTCGGCAATCTTCTGGCCAAAATTCAACACCGTGATCATATGGCTGATGTTCATGACGACGTCCATATTGTGCTCGATCAGGAAAAGGTCGATGCCCTTTTCGTACATCTTCTCCAGAATTTCCACAAATTCCGCTCGCTCAGAAGTGTTGAGGCCCGCCGCCGGCTCGTCCAGCAGAATCATCTTCGGCTTTCCCATCAGTGCGCGCCCAAGCTCCAGTACTTTTTGACTTCCATAGGGAAGATTTCTTGCATATTCATCCTTCAGGCGGTAAATGCCGATTTCATTGATAACTTCAAGCGCCTGTTCCCTCATCGTGCGCTCCATGGCATTTGTTTCCTTGACGCAGAGCAGCATACGCAGTACGCCGCCTTTGTTGTTGTTGTGCATGGCACCGACCATGAGGTTTTCAAGCGCAGTCAACGAGCCGAACACCTTGATGTTCTGGAAGGTTCTTCCTAAACCCTTCTGTGCAATCTTGTACGCCGGCATACCCGTAATATCCTGTCCACCAAACAAAATCTTCCCGCTTGTTGGCTCAAGCGTACCATTGATCATGCTGAGCGTAGTGGTCTTTCCAGCTCCATTGGGGCCGATCAATGCATGAATCTGCCTTTCCTTAACAGTAATATTTACATCCTTAACAGCGACAAGCCCTTCAAATCGTTTGGTAAGATTTTTAATTTCCAGTACGGTTTTCACCAATTCCTCCACCTTTCGAAAAACCTTTCCCGTTATTGATCAGCTTGCCAACTGATCTGCGAATATCCGACATTATTCCATTTGGGAATAAGATTACCGCGAGCATCATAAGGACAGCGTAAATCAGCTTATAGCTTGTTCCAGCGGAACGCAGCAACTGCGGCAGGAACGCAACGACATACGCACCAAGGATGCAGCCCCAGAAGTTTCCGAGACCGCCGATAATCAGCATGACAACAAAAGAAATTGAAAGATCCGTCGTAAAGGTCGACGGCGTAATGTAGCGGTTGAAGTGCGCATAGAGCGCACCAGCCACGCAGCCGAAAATCGACGAAAGCGTGAAGGCCGTTATCTTCACGGAGGAGACATTGATTCCAGAAACCTCAAGGGCCTCGGGATTGTCTTTGACGGCTATAAATGCCCTGCGCCATTTGGACTTCGCAATGCGCAATGCAATGATGATGAAGACCACCAAAAAAGCAAAAATCAGATAGTAACTGCGCAGCTGAGTATTAAACTCGAAGCCGAAAATACTGTAGGGCGGAATGTTTCGAACGCCCGTGCCGCTTCCTGTGAACTCCAAATTCGTCAGGAGATTGCGGACGATTTCATTGAAGGCAATTGTAACCAAGGAGAAGTAGACAAATTGAACCCGCAGGCTTGGAAAGCCTAGGCCCTTTCCTATCAGCCATCCCATGACCAGCACGGGAATAAGCGCCAGCCAGGGGTTGACGCCTAACTTGGTACTGAGCAGCGCTGAGGTGTACGCGCCAAGGCCATAGACCGCTCCAGTGCCCAGTGTCATCATCCCGGACATGCCAACTATAAAATTCAGCCCAAGCGCCACGATGCAATACAGCATTGCCTGGCAGCCAATGGTAAGGTAGTAGTTGTTTTTCAGGAATACTGGGAACAGACTGATGGCCAGCAGCATGGCAAAAACTGGAAATATCTTCTTTACGAGGCTTTCATAGTTCTTCAAGATAATTTCTCCATTTGGGATTTTGCAATATGCTTTTGAATGCGATTCTTTACACCTACCAGACCATCCGGGAAGAAAAGCATAAAGACAACCATCAATGCAAAGGCAACAACATCCTTGAATACTGACGGCAGAATCAGGCCGGCAAAATTTTCAACTACACCCAGAATGAGACCGCCTGCAATCGCCGCCGGTAGATTTCCAAATCCACCGATGACACCTGCACAGAAGCCCTTCAGCGCAATCATGGTCGACATCTGCTGCTTTACGGTAAAGATGGGCGCCGTTAAAACACCAATAATACAGCAGATTCCAAAGCTTATGGCCACTGTAATTGCCATACTCACTTTGACATTGATCCCCATCAGCGAAGCCGCTGTCTTGTTTTGCGAAACGCAGGTCATCGCCTTGCCTATTTTTGTCTTTTTTAATATGAACTGCAAAACGGCGATGATGATAATGGAAACAATAATAATGTAGACATAGCTCTTGGAAACTGTTGCGCCCAGGATCTGGCTGACGCCCGACAGAAAATTCTTAGGCATGAGCGCAACCGATCCCCAGATCAGAATAACGCCCTCATTGATGACCTGTCCGAGCATAACAGTGGCCACAACAGCGATCAGGCGAGTGCTGTTGCGAAGCGGGATGAATATTAGCGCTGCAATTGCAATACCAAAAATTGCAAGCAGAATTACAGCCAAGACAATCGCTGGGATATTAGGCAAACCGAGTTGGAATAGGCATGTTCCAACGAAAACATAGCCGCCCATAGTAATGATTTTTTCATGGCTGAAGTTAAGCAAACCACAAGCATTCCAAATCAGCGTATACTCAATTGCAACCAGAGCATATACAAAGCCCATTGCTATGCCGCTGACAGCAAGCTGCAAAATAACCGCCTGCATCTGACTGCCCCCACAAAATCATAATTCTTAGA
This sequence comes from Spirochaetaceae bacterium, assembly GCA_021372425.1. Taxonomy (GTDB): domain Bacteria; phylum Spirochaetota; class Spirochaetia; order Treponematales; family Rectinemataceae; genus JAFIHQ01. Next base: position 4,402 of record JAJFUL010000077.1, on the reverse strand, counting down.
GAGGGACCTCGCTGCGGCAGGATAATGCCACAGCGAAGTCTAAAAACAGCTTACTGGATTAGTAAAGCGATACGGACTTGATGAATACATTCGTGATCTTGCCGTTCACGACCTTGTCCTGAGCGATATCGCATCCCCGGACATAGTCAACCATCTTATCAATTAGCTTGTAATTGCCGTTCAAGCCGGGGAAGTTGTCTGTGGCACGCATGGCCTGCATAATTGCCTTGCCGTCGGTGGAGCCTGCACGCTGGATAGCGTCGCACAGCCACAACACATGGCTGTAGATGTTGGCTCCTTCGTTGGACAGATATGCATCTTTACCGAACATGCTGTAGTAGGCAGAGATGAAAGACTTCAGGGCCTTATTGTCCTTGGTCATGCAGATGTCGGTTACGCCATACCAGCCGGAGATCCACTCGGGCTGGCAGTTCTTAAGGTTTTCCTCAAGAGTGACGGCGACCGGGCCACAGAGCGGAACATTGAATCCTTGATTGTACATACAGCTGGATACGGTGGGAACGGTGCTGGCGGTGATCCAGGCGACGCATGACTGGACGCCTGCCTTTTTCAGCTTCAAGACCTGAGTAGTAAGATCGGTATCCGTAGCGTTGAAGCCTTCGGAGACGAGATTGATCTTGTTCGCATTGCAGTATTCCTGGACAACGCTCAGGGCACCCTGGCCAAAATCGTTATTCTCATAGAGCATGCCCATGATTTTGTTGCAGCCCAGATCCTTGGCGAGGAATGCAGCAGCACTCTGAGCCTGAATCGCGTCGGAGGCCCGGCCTCTAAACAGGTACAAGTTGTCGGTCTGATTTTTCAACCGAACGCTGGTGCCTGAAATAACGAGCGGGATTTGGGCTTTCTTAAAGAGAGATTCAATCGCCAGGCAGCCGGTGCTAAGCGGGTAGCCGCAGACGGCAACGATGTCGCCCCTGGAAAGCAAACGATTTGCGCCGTTGATTGTTTCATCAGCAACGTTGCTGCCATCTTCAGGTACAATGACTACTTCGCAGCCGAGAACGCCACCTTTCGCATTGACCTAAGCCGCCGCGAGCTGGGCCCCATAGGTGACTGTCGTCGTGTAGGTTGCAATCGCAGTGCCGGTCGTGAGCAGGCCAATCTTGACCTTTCCCTTGAACGCCTGCGCAAAAACGGAGTTAGCGCACACCGAGAGCGCCAACATGATCACAAAAACCATTGTCAGAGCCTTTTTCACTTCTCCCTCCTTAATATCTTTCTGCATTTTCATGCAAGAAATGCCCTTATTAGGTGAGCTGCGTCACTTTGCTCAATTTTGGAAACGATTGCCTTTCAAGCCTTTGCGGCCAGCAAAAATCGCATTGGGCCCCAATTCTCGTTCAATTTCCAGGAAGCGGTTCCCGGTTTCGTCTATTGCCGCTTCACGGATCGACGCTGCATTGATTCCAACGGAATAATCTGCAATTGTCTCGCCTTCGCCGCGGCTGGAACAAGGCATGACGCCGTAGCCGTGATCGTACGCAAAGCGAACCATTTCCAAGGATTCGGTAATGCTGCCGATCTGGTTGACCTTGAGCAGTACCGTGTTTGCGGCACCGATTTTTACGCCGTACGCAAGGCGCTCTTTATTCGTAGTAAACAAATCGTCGCCGACAACCTGAATATCCACCGAGCGGGTCAACTCGGCATGGCTTGCATAGTCGGTCTCTTCAAACGGATCCTCGATTATTACAATGGGAAATTCCTTGATTAACTTCTTATACAGATCCATCAGCTCGTACTTGTCCTTAGGATCCCTGGTCAACAATCCATAGTATTTCTGGTCCTTGTCGTCGTAGTAGGTATCCGCAGCGCAGTCAATCTGGATTCCGATACGGTCCATGTAGCCAGACTTGACAATGGTGTCGGCCATAAGCTCAAAAATCTCTTCATCCGACTCAAAATAGCCAGCGGGAATGTTAAACATTCTGAACGGATCCACGTGTGTTTCCAGGCCTTTCTGGGCCATGACATCTTTCCACTTCGAGTAGACTTCCCAACCGGCGTAGGAGGCTTCTCGAAAACTTGAAAAGTCGTAGCACATGAAAGTAATGCTGGGTTTTCCGCAGGGAGTGGTTACCCCGCCGCCGTAGCGCAGGTTTCCTGACACAGCCGGAATACCCGGGACAGGCAAGGTCCTGGCAGATGTGCCGCCGATATGGCGGTAAAGCGGAATATCCAGCGCCTGCGCACCGGCCTTGAGTACTGCCGCAGAAACCGCCGCTATCGCGTTGCCGCCGATTTCCATCTTGTGATTCTTGGCAATGTCCAACATTGTGCGATCAACAGCGCACTGATCTGCAACGTCCATACCAATCAAATGCGGAGCAATCAGCTCTTTTACGTTGGCGGCAGCCTGCGTAACGCCTTTGCCATTCCATTTTGTGCCACCGTCATACCGAAAAGGCACCTCGAAGGTTCCGACCGAAAGGCCCGCCGTGCAGATTGCCTTGGCAAGAATTCCGCCTTCGGTGCGGACCACTGCTTCTACACCGGGGTGCTCGCGCTTGGTAAATACCTGATATGCTTCTACGCTCTTTATCGTTCGCTTTTTTGACATTGCTGCTAAGCCTCTCTTTTCTATTATTGAATAAAGGCCCGTCATTCATCGATCAGGATAATCGACAGGTCTCCCATGCTTACGTTATGCTCCAAATGAACACCGCACCCGACACGCCAAAGCGCTTCCGACGTCGCATGAGCCTTCAACGCTTGCCTTACATCCACGCCCGCCCTGCGCGCTTCTTCCATCGTGTATCCATCAATCACGCCTCCGCCAAGGCAGTCCGGAGCGCCCTCAAGCGCCAGTCCCCCGGGGCCGTCTGTTCCGTCAGTATCGACCGCACCGACCGTGATTTTCCCAATGCCATCGATAAGTGAGGCAAAAGTCAGCGCATATTCCTGGTTCCGGCCGCCGACGCCTTTGCTGTTTCCCGTTGCAACCACCATTTCTTCTCCAATAAACAACGCGACAGGCGCCTTGAATGGTTCGCCGGTTTCCACTGTATGTTTGGCGACGGATGAGAAGATTCTCGCTGCCGCCCTCGCTTCAACAGCCTCAACATGTGCAAAAGTCAATGCGCGATAGCCAAGGGATTCGGCCGTGCGCTTGCCGACCTCGATGAAGTCTTTGCTCAAGGGCATAATGCCGAACATGCGAAAGTCAATATTCATGAATTCATCAAAGTGAACAGTATCGTCCTCCGGTCGCGCCGACTGGAGATGCTTTAGAATGCTCTTGGGACAGCGATCCTCCACTTGATAGTTTTCAATGACTTCCATAGCCTCGGCGAACGTTGTCTGATCGGGCAGATTATGAAGCCACTTGTTTTCGTGCATGAGAACATCCCAATTCTCGCGCACGCCACGCATGCGGTGGTCATTTGCATCCACGCAATCCAGACAGATCAACTTTGCCGGATAGAATAGCTTCGATAGGCGACCGCCCTTCATGCGGTCAATATGGTTGCGGATGATGTTGAGTTCGTGCGTCGGCACACCTTTTTCGATCTGCATCATATGCGTGAAGTCCACAACCTCCTGCAACGTGATGCCATCGGCAGGATAGGTTAAAAGTGAACTCCCACCATTTCCGATAATGGTGATGACTAGATCGCGCTCTGTAATGCCTTCGGCCAGCTTTACGATTTCTTGACATCCGCGGATACAATTCTCATCGGGAACCGGATGTGCCGCAAGCGTTACCCCAATGCGCTCAAGTATGATTTCGTCTCCATACTTGCCGATTACATGTCCTCCCGTAAGCGCGTCACCCAGGCGTTCTTCAATCGCCTTCGCAATGCGCTGGATGCCTTTTGCCGCGCCGACCACAAAAATGTGGTCGATCTTCCTGAGGTCCACAACCTCCACGCCGCTTCGGGGATCACCGCTCGCTTCGAATTCTTTTCCGCCAATGTAAAGAAAATCGCCTTCGCGGCGAAACATGGCCAAAGTATTATAATAAGGATCCGCGGCACAAAGTGCAGCTTCCAGAATTTGAACCATATTCTGACGGCCCTTTCTATAGCCGTGCGAGGTCAGCATTTCCTGATTCTTAATCCTCATAAGTCACATCGCCCCTGCTTTTCCTAGTATTGCAGCTTGCAAATTTGTTCTCTTTGTCGCATTTGACTGTTACATTATATTACATAGCTATTCACATTTGTCAACAAAATTCACATAGTATTGAATCATTTCATTCTTATGTTCATGCCGCGCTGGATCCATAAGAAAAGACAGCCAGTGCTTGCTGACTGTATCGATGGGACTAGGCAGCGTGCCAATTCCCCTGTCTTCTTGGCTTTTTTTGAGTACACGAGATCTTCGACTTGTCGATCGCAGCTCTTTTCGGTGTCTGCCCGTTCCGGCCAATAGTGTT
>JAJFUL010000004.1 GCA_021372425.1 Spirochaetaceae bacterium | reverse complement strand
ACGTCGTAGGCTGAAATGACGCCTTCGAATTCAACATTGGTGAAGGAGGAAATCTTCCGTCTCACGCCGTCATCGAGCAGATCCTTGGAGCGCAAGACAAGGACATCGGGCTGGATTCCTACTTCCTGGAGCTCCTTGACGGCATGCTGGGTGGGTTTCGTCTTGATTTCCCCCCCGGATACCGATGGAACCAGGGTCACATGAACCGAAACGACGTTCTGTCGTCCGTATTCATGCATGAGTTGGCGAGCAGCCTCCAGGAAGGGGATGGATTCCATGTCGCCAACCGTGCCGCCTATCTCTACTATGGTGATATCGACATCGGAAGCGTCCCGCACCGCGAGGATGCGGCGCTTGATCTCGTCGGTGATGTGCGGGATGACCTGCACCGTCCGGCCGAGGAAATCGCCGGCACGCTCTTTTTCTATGACTGTCTTGTAAACCTGTCCCGTAGTGATCGAATTGGCCCGGGAAAGGGGAGCCGAAGTGAACCGCCCATAATTGCCCAGATCGAGATCGGTTTCGGCCCCGTCATCGGTGACATAGACTTCACCATGCTGGTAGGGGCTCATCGTACCTGCATCGACATTCAGATAGGGATCGATCTTGAGCATCCGCACGGTGAAACCGCGCGCTTCCATGAGAGCGCCGATAGACGAAGCCGTCAGGCCCTTCCCGAGGGAAGAACAGACCCCGCCCGTTACAAATATAAGCTTCTTCATGGAATTTCAGTATTGAAAAAACAGCGGTCACTTGTCAATCACCCGCGATAGACTAATCGCCGGCGGTCACGTACAATCAAGGTATGGATGACAGAAGATTGCTGCTGGTGCGGGGACTCGCGGCGCTTGCCATCGATTGCGGCGAGGATGCCGTGGACCGGCTCATGCGGTACATCGCCGAGCTGGAGGCCTGGAATCCTTCATACGGGCTCGTGAACGCCTCCGGGGACGATCTCATCATCAAGCACATTCTCGACAGTCTTGGTCCGTTCCGGATCATCGAATCCCTGCTGGCCGAATGCGATGCCCATGCAGCGGGGAGCGCGCGCAGCAGCATCGTCCCGGGCGCTTCGGTCAGCGACCTGGGCTCCGGCGCCGGCCTGCCAGGCATCCCCTTGAGCATCATCTTTCCGCAGCGCAGGTTTCGCCTGTACGAGCGCATGGACCGGCGTGTCAGGTTCCTGGAAACGCAGAAGCTGCTCCTCGGCCTTTCCAATGTCGAAATTTGCGAGGCCGAAACCGACCGTCCTGATGAGCCTTACGATATTGCGGTCTTTAGGGCCTTCAGGCCTTTCAGCGAGACAAAACTCTTTCGGGGCATCTGGAAGAACACGAGAGTAGGCGGGGCATTGGCGGCCTACAAGGGTAAGGTCTTCAACGCGAACATGGAACTCGAGCAGCTGCGCGGCGATCCGGTACTATCGGAAGCGGCGGACTCGGCGGAGGTCATGCCCGTCTGGGTGCCCTTTCTGGAGGAAGAGCGCTGCATGGTAATCCTTAGGAAATAATATAGCTCGTCATGGCAATGCTTGCGTTCTGGAACGACTCGTGAAAAACCCGGGCGCTCTCATTCTCATCCATTGCACCGAGGACGGCGAGGAGCGGAATGTAGTGATCCGGCGTGGGCACTGCTTTCCGTGATGCTTCGACGGGCGTCGCATAGCTGGCCAGGCTTCCCCAATCTTTTTTCTGCACTGCTTCCTTGACGAGGCTGTTGAAAGCCAGGGTCCAGGGATATGGCTTGCTGTCGGTCTCATCGGTGAACTGGTAAAGATTATGGACGATATTGCCGCTCCCCAGGAGAAGAACGCCCTTTTTGCGCAGAGGCCTGAGGGCCTTGCCGACATCGAACCACTTCCTGTAAGCAAGCCGGTAATCGAGGCTCAGTTCGAGTACAGGCACGTTGCGACCCGGATACATATGCACCAACACTGCCCAGGCTGCATGATCGATGCCCCTGGCCGCATCTTCCCGGCATGGGAAGCCTGCAGCGGAAAGCAGGCCGGCAATCTCATGCGCGAGTTCAGGATGCCCCGGAGCCCTGTAGTCCACTTTGTAAAGAGAATCCGGGAAACCGATAAAATCGTACATCTGCACTGGCGCGGCGGCTGCCGAAACACGCAACTCCGGACTGACCCAGTGCGCGGAAACAACCAGGACAGCGGCAGGCCGGGGAAGGCTGGCGGCCAATTCCTTAAGGGAGGCAGACCAGGCGCTGGGTTCGATGATATTCAAGGGCGAACCATGGCCGATGAACAATGCAGGCATCTGTATCATACATCAAAGCATATATCATCCAGGGAGATTTTGCCATTCGGCCCTGGAGACACCCCTTCGTTCGCAAGGAGCCAACGCTTCATGTCGAGGCCCCCCTGGTAACCGCCCAGACCTCCATCGGTCCGGATAGTCCGGTGGCAGGGGATGAGCAGGGGAAATGGGTTATGGGACAGAGCCGAACCGACGGCCCGGACAGCTTTCGGCGTCCCGCAGGCCTGGGCAAGCCTCGCGTACGTACTGACTTTCCCTGGCGGGATGCCATGCTCCCTGGCCAGGACACGTTGCTGGAACCCGCCACAGCGCCAGAGCGGAATCTGATCGAGGGGGAAAATAAAGCTGTAACCGTTGAGAATTTGATGGACAAAATCGACAAAAGGCCTGATTTCTCCGGGCAACGATGCTTCGCTTCCTGAAAAGGCAACTGGATGCGGATTGCATTGCAGCGCTTCAATATCGTCGGGAGCAAGAATAATGCGGACAAGTTC
>JAJFUL010000072.1 GCA_021372425.1 Spirochaetaceae bacterium | reverse complement strand
GGATTCCTGTTTTCTGTCAGCTTGCGATCGGACATTACATGCGGCATACGAGTTATGCGCCACAGCTTATCTGGTACTCTCCTGATATCTTGAGCAGTGCTTATGTCGAATTGGCCAGAGAATATCGATTCGATGGAATTCTGGTCAATCTCCCCGGGCGTCCCCTCGATTGGCAGAACCATATAATTAACAAGACGAGAGAGGCGGGGCAGTTGCGCATAGATTGGGATCAAGGGGGTTACAGCATAGTCCCTGATGGCGACAATGTTCATTATTTCGGCGTCGGCTACAGATCATCGCTCGATGAAATCGATCCAAATGAGCTGTTTTATATTGAGCCTCATAATATCACTGAAGTCAAATATCCATTTTATTACGATTTCGGAGAATACCAGCCAGATGGATTCGATGAGTCCTATTTTCCTCCTTATGTTCTTGACACATTGAAGATGACTCTGTCGAAGGCTGGTGGGGAATTCCATGTCTCGTCGGAAGTGTTTTCGCCTTTCACCCAGCTGTTGGAGCTGTTGGGATATACCGAAGCGCTGATGGCACTCATTGATGATCCTGAAAAATGCCTGAAGATTCTTGAAAGACTTGCGCAAGGCACAGCAATTCTTGCAGAAATGCAGGTTAATGCGGGTGCCGATGCAGTGCTCATTTCTTCTGCGTTTGCCGGAGGCGGCTTCCTCTCGCGTGAATATTATCGCCAGTTCGTGCTGCCTTGCGAAAAGGAAATCGTCGAGGCAATCCATTCTGTCTCGGATATTCCTGTCTATGTGCATACATGCGGGAAAATCGGGGATCGGATCGATCTCATCAAGGCCGCCGGCTATGATGGTGTCGACACTATGGATCCGCCTCCGCTTGGCGACACGGACATCATCAAAGTGAAGCGGGAATTCGGGAACGATTTATTTCTTAAAGGTAATGTTGACCCCGTGAATATCGTACTTGGAGGAACGGCACAAACTGTTTTTGAAGAATCTTTCCGCCTGGTCGAAGAAGTGGGCCAGAACTCCGGGTATATCCTTTCGACAGCATGCTCGGTTTCCCCGGACGCCTTGAGGGAGAATATCCTGGCGCTGGCCGAGGCTAGCATGAAAAAGGCAGGCTGTGAGCAGTAATTGCAGGGCTGGAATGCAGTACCGACCTGAAGTTGGCATCTGCGTTGCTTGAAATATGAATGGAATATTGCATCCAAGGAGGGAATTGTGGCTCGGACAAGTTCAAATACAGCGTCAGTCAGGACTTCCACGGGAACATCGAAATTTGCTGCCGGTTTTGGCAAATTTTCCAGGGACTATGCAATCCTTTTTGCTATAGTTTTGCTCGGCATTATTTTTTCATTTTCGTCCCCGCATTTCCTGACCTTCATGAATATCAGGAATATCCTCCAGCAATCGACTGCAGTCGGCATCGTGGCGATAGGCCAGGCACTGATTGTCCTGACTGGCCAGTTCGATATGTCTCTTGGCCAGAACGTCATGGTCACCAGCTGCCTTGCGGCTTACCTGATGAAATACGCAAACGTGAATCCATGGCTCGCGGTTCTCGCGGCTCTCGCCACAGGATGCCTGATTGGCGCGATCAATGGCTATCTTGTTGCCTATGTGAAGATTCCTCCATTCATCGCGACTCTGGGTATGCAGATGGTCTGCATGGGAATGGGTAAGATAATCACCAACGATTCGCCGATTTCCTCGATGCCTCCACAGATAGCGATATTCGGCACGACCTTCATCGGTGGGGTAAAATATGGAGTCCCGACAAGCATAATAATATTGGTGCTGATGTATGTAATCTTCTCTTTTATAGCCAGGAAAACCAAGCTTGGAAGAAATTTCTACGCGATTGGTGGTGGACAGGAAGCCGCATATTTTGCAGGCATCGATGTCCAGAAATATCGCCTGATTGCCTACATGATAGCAGGAACTCTTGCCGCCTTGGGCGGAATTGTCCTGTTGTCCAGGCTCGATTCAGCTGCCGTGACGAGCGGCAACGCCTATGAATTCGATGCAATGATCGCTTGCGTAATCGGTGGAATCAGCCTGTCGGGCGGGAAAGGCAAGATCGTTCAGGCTCTGCTTGGCACCATCTTCCTTACGCTGTTCTTCAACGGCATGACCATGTTGAACGTGCACCCCTTCATCCAGAACGTCCTCAAAGGCCTGGTGCTGATAGGAGCAGTCGGTATCGACGTCATCCGCAACAAGCGGAAATAGCAGAGCAAGGACGGCAGAGTGATGAATGACAATATTTTGGTTCTGGAACATATTTCGAAAAGCTTTCCGGGCGTCAAGGCGTTGGACGATGTTACCTTCTCCGTAAAAAGAGGGGATATCCATGCGCTTGTTGGGGAAAATGGCGCCGGAAAATCGACGCTGATAAAGATTCTTGCAGGCATTTACAGGCTTGACGAGGGGGAAATAGTTTTCGATGGGAAGCCGGCCACATTTTACACTCCCAATGAATCGCAGGTGGCAGGTATCAGCGTGGTCCACCAGGAGCTCAAGCTTTCGGAGCCGCTTTCTGTCGCGGAGAATATTTTTCTCGGCAATCTTTTATATAGGAAAGGCATAGTCGACTGGAAGGCGATGAAGAAAAAGGCAGCGGAGTTTATGGCCGCTCTGGGTATTGATATCGATGTGGATCTTCCTGTCAGCAGCTTGTCCGTCGCGAAAAAGCAGATGGTCGAAATCTGCAAGGCGATAAATCACAACTGCAAATTGCTGATCATGGACGAGCCTTCGGCATCGCTGACGGAAAAAGAACAGAAAGTCATGTTCGAGACGATCCGAAAACTCAAAGCGCAAGGGATGACTGTCATCTACATTTCACACCGCCTTGAGGAAATCTTCGACTTGGCTGATGAAGTGACAGTGTTGCGCGATGGACAGAAAATCGATACTTTGCCCGTTGCTTCCGTCGACAGGAAGAAGTTGATCTCGCTGATGGTCGGAAGAGAGCTTGTAAATGAGTATCCCAAGGAGCAATTCGTCCCCGGGGAGGTCGTGCTCGAGGTCAAAAACCTGAACAGGGCGGGCGTGCTCAACAACATCAGCTTCAAGGCACGCATGGGGGAAATACTGGGATTTGCCGGCCTGGTAGGTTCGGGGCGCACCGAAGTAGCCCGCGCCGTCCTCGGCATCGACAAGATCGATTCCGGAGAAATTCTCTACAAGGGCAAGCCGATTCATCACAGGGCCTTCAAACAGGCCATCAAGGAAGGATTTGGGCTGGTTCCCGAAGACCGAAAAGTGCAAGGCTTGATACAGATCGATACAGTGGCGGAAAACATCTGCATGGTGAATATCGACAAGGTGATCAAGCATGGCATCATCAGAAACGACATGGAACAATCCTATGGCGAGGAATATGTAAAGAAGTTGCATATTTCAACGCCTTCTGTCGACACCGAGGCTCAATACTTGTCGGGAGGAAATCAGCAGAAGGTTGTCATCGCTAAATGGTTGATGCAGAACAGTGACGTGATTTTCTTCGACGAGCCGACGCGCGGAATCGACGTCGGGGCAAAGGCTGAAATCTACCTGCTTATGAACGACCTCGTTAGGTCGGGTAAAGTCATCATCATGATTTCGTCGGAACTCCAGGAGATATTGGGAATATGTGATCGCATCATGGTCATGCACGATGGCGAAATCGCTGGAGAGCTGATGCGCGAGGAAGCAACGCAGGAGAAGATTCTCGCGATGTGCGTCTGATTGGTTAAATTCACCTGATGAGAGGGTGATTGTATTCAAGTCACTGAAAAGGGGGAAAAGATGAAAAGAGTTGCAGTACTCGCTCTTGCCTGTGTACTCATGACGGTTGGCGCCATGCAGTCGTTCGCCCAGGCATCCGGCCCATGGGTCGGAAAAAAGCTGGGCGTTGCCCATATCACCATCTACGATGAGTGGTGCAAGGCTGTCTATGACGAGTTCAAGGAGCAGGCAAAGGCCATGGGATTTGGCGAAGTGAACATCCAGGATGGAAACCTCAACGCCGAAACCCAGCAGAAGCAGGTCGAGAATTTTATCGCCCAGAAGTATGACATGATCATCATCGACCCGGTCAGCCCGGATGGAATCAAGAAGACGCTTGACAAGGCGAAAGCCGCTGGCATTCCTGTCCTCGCATTCGATTCAGGCACCGATTGGTCAAGCCTGGTCACGCATGTCGCATGGGACCATGCCGAAACCGGTCGTCTTACGGGTAAATATGTTGCTGATTATGCAAAGAAGAACCTGGGCGGAAAAGTGAAAGTCGGAATCCTCGCGATGCTCGATGCGCCGCATACCGCAATCCGCTCGGTGGAATTCAAGAAACAGCTTGAAGCCGATCTCGGAAAGAGCAACGTCACCTATGTGTTCGAACAGGATTTTGGCCAGACTCGCGAAAGCGCGATGAACATCGTGACCAACAACCTCGCCAAGCCAATGGACATCATCTGGGGCGCTGTTGACAATGCAGCAATGGGAGCCAGGATCGCGCTGAAGAACAACGGCATCGACAAAACGAAAGTCGTCTCCGCTGGTGCATGGGGCGCAGAGCCCTTCAATCTTCTCAACGCGAAGGATCCCTGGTACATTATGTGCGTCGGCGTTTCTCCGGCCAACATCGTCAAAGCGACTCTCGAGTCCGCAAAGCTGTACTTCCAGGGAAAGGCAGCAAGCATCCCGCGCGAACAGAACACTGATCTCGCCGTCATCGACCAGAGCAACATTTCCCAGTACATGAAATACGTCCAGAAATAATTCTGGCGCATGATTTTTCCGGAAGACACTATCCAGCCTGGTGGTGCCTTCCGGATTCTTCTGAAAAAATCCCTTAACGAGAGGAGTCTGCCATGGCAGAAAAGCGAATTAAAATTCCACGCAGCGAATTTGCAGATAGGATCAAAAAGGTCCAGGGCAGGATGGCCGAGGAAGGAATTGATGTCCTCATCGCTCATGCATGTGAATGCGAATCTGCCAATGTTCGGTATTTGACCGATTTCTGGGCTGTCTTCGATTTCGTAGGCGTGGTGATTCCACGCGAAGGCAAACCAGTATTGCTTACCGGTGGTCCGGAGTCTTACGATTTTGCGGTCAAGTTCGCTCAGATCGACGATATAAGAATAAATCCGCTGTATGTCGAGACGAGCGCGCCGCAATGGGACAAGCCGACGACCAACTGTGACTATGCCGAACTGTTGGAGGAATTCCGCCAGCGGTTTCCGATAAGGAAAATCGGCATTACAAATTCGAATATATTCCCCCATACTATAATGAGCGAGATCCAAAAAGGCGCTGCAGGCGCGGAAATCGTGTTTGCTGATGACCTGCTGATCAAGCTGCGCTGGATGAAAAGCAGAAACGAGATAGCAGTGCTCAGGGAAGCCTGCCGGATTACGGAAGAGGCCATAAAGCAGACCATGGACATGATTAGGCCGGGAGTCCGCGAGTGGGAGATCGAAGCGGCCTGGCGCGGCCATGCATATGCCATGGGAGCGGAAGGCACAAGCTACCCTATATGGGTGTCATCCGGACCATCGACATTCCAGAGTCTCTGCAAGTCCGGCGAGCGCAAGATCGAAAACAACGAGATGGTGCAGCTATCGCTTGGCGCCAAATATGGCGGCTATTGCGGCAATATCTGCAGACCAATAGTGTTCGGTTTGATTCCGCAACAGCATCGCGACATGATTAGGATAGCGCACGATTCCCTGCTCGAGACGATCCAGCTCATGAGGCCGGGCGTTTCTTTCACCATAGTTTATGAAGCATTCCAGAAGCGCCTGACGCGGGAAGGTTTCGCGGGCTTAAGCCTGTACGGGCCGGCGCATGGTACCGGATTGCAGGAATGCGAAGGGCCCTGGATTGACAATCGGACTGACTATGTGCTCATGCCAGGCATGGCATTCAATGTCGATATCTGGGTCGCGAATGACAAGTATGGCGTCCGCTTCGAAGATGGCGTCCTCGTGACTGAAAAAGGTCTTGAAGAGCTGACTTCCTGGCATCGTGAGCCGATTGAACTGTAGAAGGACCGCGGGAATTCGCAGGAGGCTGTCATGGAAATGGCACAGGAGAGGATAAGGGAATGCTTGATAAAACTGACCCAATCCCTCGTCGATATTCCGACCGAGAACAATCCGCCCAATGGCTATGAGCGGGATGGGCAGAATTATGTAAAGGCTCTCCTCGAAGGGATGGGCTTGGCTGTTGAGGAATTTTCTCCGCTGTCTGTGCCCAGATTTTCCACCAATGCAGCTTTTTTGCATGACCGGAACTACGAAGGCCGCGATGATATCCTGGGCATCTGGAAAGGGAAGGGTGGCGGCAAGTCGCTTCTGCTGACCGGACACATGGATGTAGCGCCCAAGGAGCCACTGCCGTGGACTGTCTGCGAGCCATATCGGAGCGTTGTAAAAAATGGGAAAATCTACGGTCGCGGTACTTCCGACATGAAAGGTGGGCTTGCTTGCGCTCTGACTGCCATCAGGACGTTGCGCGATTCAGGATTCATCCCGAAAGGCGATATCATCTTCGAAAGTGTAGTCGATGAAGAATATGCAGGATCTGCGGGTACGATCGCCTCTCGGCTGCTTGGCTACAATGCCGATTTCGGCATCGTGCTGGAACCGACCGGACTCATGATCTGTCCTGCCTGCGTCGGTGGGCTCATACTCAAGATCACCGCGACGGGAATTGCCGGCATGCCCTATACGGGAGAGGAAATAGACAATCCCGCGTATTATCTTGCCGATATCATAAACCTAATACGCGAATGGGATCGCAACAGAACTGCCAGGATGGTACGCCCGACGCTCTGGGAAAAAACGCCCCAGACGCCTCAGATTGTCATAACAAAGGCCAAGGCCGGTGAAGTCGGGCCGCATGGCCAGCTTTCGACGCCCGCCGATGCATGGATCGAAATGGTCATTCAGACCTATCCTGGCGACGATGTCGATGCAGTTGTCGCGGATTTTTCCAATTTCATTCTCGGGAAATTCGCGAAACCTGATCGGCTCCACATCGAGCGGGAATATCATTATTGTCGCCCAGCTGCGCCGCACATCGCGACTCCAGCCATCGGCCTTCTGTCGCAAATGGCGAAAGCCCATACAGACAAGGCGGTAGTCTGCGGCGCGATGTTTTCCTGCGATCTTTATGCATTCGAAGAATATGGTAAGATGCCAGCTGTAATATTTGGCCCTGTGGGGGAAATGCTGCATGGTCCTGACGAGTATGTCGATATA
>JAJFUL010000317.1 GCA_021372425.1 Spirochaetaceae bacterium | reverse complement strand
CGGATGCGCAACTTGCGGACTTCGTCGGTTGCGCCATATGGCTGGCCGCCTCCGCCGATGCATCCGCCGCGGCATGCCATGACTTCGATGAAGTGCCAGGGCGTTTCCCTGCCCTCTTCGCGGGCCTTGCGGACCTCATTCAGCACTTGTTCGATGTTGCCCATCTGGTGCGCAACCGCAACGCGAATTTCCGCACCGCCCACACGCACGCTTGCTTCTTTTATGCCCGACATTCCACGAACCGTAGTGAAATTGACATCCTTGAGTTCATCGCCGGTGACGAGGCTGTAGGCCGTCCTGAGCGCTGCTTCCATGACGCCGCCCGTCGCGCCGAAGATGGCGCCTGCGCCGGTATAGGGTCCCATCGGGCTGTCAGGCTCGGATTCCGGCAGGTTCGGAAGGTCGATGCCAGCCTGTTTGATCATCCTCGCAAGCTCGCGGGTCGTGATCGAGATATCGACATCCTGGTATCCCGAAGCGTGCATCGTCTGATCGCGGTTTGATTCGTATTTCTTTGCAGTACAAGGCATTACTGACACAGAGAAGATTTTCGACGGATCGACGCCGGCCTTTTGCGCCCAATAGGTCTTGATCATGGTACCCATCATCTGCTGGGGGCTCTTGGCCGTGGAGAAGTTGGGGATCATGTCGGGGAAGTACTTCTCCATGTAATCGACCCAGGCCGGGCAACAGGAAGTGATCAGCGGCATAGACTTCAGCTTCGTCGCATCCGTCAGTCCGGTCTTCATGGCCTCGGTGAGCCGCTTCACGAATTCGGTGCCCTCTTCCATGATGGTGAGATCGGCCGCAAAATTGGTGTCGAAGATGACATCGAAACCAAGGCGGCGCAGTGCCGTGTAGATCTTTTTAGTGAGATCGGTTCCGGGCTGGAGGCCGAAGGCTTCGCCAAGGGCGACCCGTACTGCCGGGGCAATCTGGACCACGCAAGTCTTCGCGTCGGGGCCTGTCTTCTGGAGAGCATCCCACACGACGCCGGTCTGGTCGTTTTCATAGATCGCGCCGACCGGGCAGTGTGCCGAGCACTGGCCGCAGCGGATGCAGGGGCTATCGCCGAGCTTGACGTCGGCGGCTGGTGCTATGCGCGTAGACTCGCCTCGGCCAAGGTATTCGATCGCCCATACGTTCTGCATCTGCTGGCAGACGGTCACGCAGCGGCCACACCTCACGCATTTCTCAGGATTGAGGATGATAGCGCCGTTGGTATCGTCGATCGGCAAATTCCGCAGGCGTTTCGGGAAGGATTGCTGTCTGATCCCGAATTCCTGCGCCAGGGTCTGCAGCTCGCAGTCCTGATTGCGCGGGCAGGCGAGGCAATCATCGGGGTGGGTCGAAAGGATCAGCTCGATGACGGTCTTCCTCGTCTGGACCAAGTCGGTATCATTGGTGATGACGCTCATACCCTCGGTGACGGGCGTCGTGCAGGAGCGCAGCATCTTGTTGTTTCCCTCGACCTTTACCACGCAGATTCCGCAGGCAGCCCAGGGGGCCAGATCCGGATTGTAGCAGAGCGTCGGTATTTTTACATTCGCTTTTTTCGCAGCTTCGAGAACCGTGGTGCCTTCGGCGACCTGAACCGGTATTCCATTAATCTTACAATTGATCATGGTTTTAGTCTCCCCATCCTTAACGCTTGGTAACCGCGCCGAATTTGCATGCTTTGAAGCATTCACCGCATTTCAGGCAGCGCGACTTGTCGATGACATGGGGCTGTTTCTTTTCGCCGGTGATGCAGGGCACGGGACATCTGCGGGCGCAGAGTCCGCAGCCGATGCACTTCTCGGGGTTTATTTCGTACACGATAAGGTCTTTGCACTTGCCTGCGCGGCATTTGTGCTCATTGATGTGTTCGAGGTATTCATCCCTGAAATGCCTGATCGTAGCCATGGTCGGGTTGGCGGCCGAACCGCCGA
This sequence comes from Spirochaetaceae bacterium, assembly GCA_021372425.1. Lineage (GTDB taxonomy): Bacteria > Spirochaetota > Spirochaetia > Treponematales > Rectinemataceae > JAFIHQ01. The sequence continues at coordinate 3,012 of JAJFUL010000317.1, read as the reverse complement.
GCATGCAGAGCGATGCCTTCGTCATGGCCTTGCCGATTCTTTCCAGGTCATCGAGGTCGGATTCCTCTCCCTTGCCCTTGGATATCTTGTCCAGGATAGCGTGCATCTGGTTAGTCCCGATCCGGCACGGCGCACACTTGCCGCAGGATTCGTCGACGCAGAAGGCCATGTAGAATTTGGATACATCGACCATGCAGTCGTCCTCATCCATGACGATCATGCCGCCCGATCCCATCATGGAGCCGAGGGAAATGAGGCTTTCGTAGGAAATGGGCGTATCGAGATCTTTCTCCACTATGATGCCGCCCGAAGGTCCACCTGTCTGGACGCCCTTGAATTTCTTGCCGTTCCTGATGCCGCCGCCGATATCGAAAATGATCTCGCGCAGCGTCGTTCCCATCGGAACCTCGATGAGGCCCGAATTGTTGATCTTCCCTGTGAGGGCAAAGACCTTGGTGCCTTTCGACTTGTCGGTACCGATGGACGAGAACCATGCGGCACCACGGGTCAGAACGACAGGCACGTTCGCCAGGGTTTCAACATTATTGATGACAGTCGGTTTCCCCCAGAGTCCCTTTATCGCGGGGAATGGGGGCTTGGGCACGGGCATCCCCCGGTTACCCTCGATGGACCTGAGGAGTGCAGTTTCCTCGCCGCAGACGAAAGCGCCTGCGCCCAGCCGGAGTTCGACATCGAAATTGAAGCCGGAACCGAGGATGTTTTCGCCCATAAGGCCCATTTCCTTGGCCTGGCTGATCGCGACATTCAGCCTGTCGATGGCGAGCGGATACTCGGCGCGGATGTAGATGAAGCCCTGGTGCGCGTCGATGGCTTTTCCAGCAATGATCATGGCTTCCAGGATAGAATGCGGGTCGCCTTCGATGGTGGAGCGGTCCATGTAGGCGCCCGGATCGCCTTCGTCGGCGTTGCAGACCACGTATTTCACGTCGCCCGGCGCCTTGCTGGCGGTTTCCCACTTGACGCCGGTGGGGAATCCCGCACCGCCGCGTCCGCGAAGCCCCGAAGCCTTCACCTCGGCTATTATCTGCTCGGGAGTCATCTCGAACAGCGCTTTTTCCAACGCCTTATAACCGTCGCGGGCTATGTATTCCTCGATGCTCTCGGGGTTGATGACACCGCAGTTCCTCAATACAACGCGGAACTGTTTCTGATAGAAATCGATATCCTTCACCTTCACGGTGTCGGCGGTGTTCTGGTCCTTCTTGTAGAGAAGCCGCTTGACCTCGCGCCCCTTGATCACCTGCTCGGCGATGATTTCCTTCGCGTCCTCAGGCTTGACGCCTACATAGAACGATTCGGAAGGAAGCACCTTGACGATCGGACCGCGTTCGCAAAATCCGAAGCAGCCAGTCTTCACAATCTGAACCTCTTCCTTCACGCCCTGAAGTTCGGCTTCCTTGATGAGGTCACGGTAAATCTCATCGCTCCTGGACGACTCACATCCGGTTCCGCCGCAGACAAGTATGTAATTCTTGCACGCCATGATATCCTCCGCCTCACTTTTTCATGATATCGGCCGCTGGGCGGTCCAGAATATGGTTGTCGAGCAGTTGGTGCCCCACAAGATGCTTTTTCACAAGCTCTTCCGCAGTATCAGCAGTCATCTTTCCATAGATTACCGTGGGCATTCCCGGCACGAGCACTTCGACTGTAGGCTCGACATAGCAGAGTCCCATGCAGCCGGTCTGGCGAATCAGCACACTGCCTTCGAGGCCGTTCTTCTGGACCTGATCCACCAGGGCATCAAAGGTCTGCTTGGCTCCGGCAGCGATCCCGCATGTCCCCATGCCAACGACAATCTGGATATCCTTGCCCTCTACATCCCGCTTTTCCAGATCCTTGCGCTTCGATTCCCGGAGCGCCCTCAGCTCGTCGAGGGTCATCTTGGCCATAAATTCTCTCCTTAACCTTCTTCCTGTGATCTTATGTATTCTTTCAGCAGGATCAGCGAGGAAACCTGTTCCAGCCCCCCGACCGCCCCTGCAAGTTCGCCTTTCTCCAGCCTGTAGGACAATGCGGGCAGGCCCGATACGCCTTCGCGGATCCTCTCGATGCCCATGTCCCGGCAGCCCGGCATGCACAGGGCGGAGAAGAACAACCCCTCGAGATCGCCCACTGGTGGGCAGTCGATATTCGTCCTGTCGAACCGGAAATGCACCTTCGTGCCCTTGCCCGGTTCCGACTGCAACTCGAACAGGCCTCCGCATTGCCCGGCCGCCTGCTTCAGGAAAGGAAGCCCCAAGCCCACCTTCCTGCCAGGATGCTTGTCAGGCTCGGAATGGAATGGATCGAGCGCTTTTACCTGCTCAGCAGGATCCATGCCCCTTCCATTGTCGCGCACAACCACATCGATCCATGCCATCGTTTCCCAAAACTGCACATGGACCGTCGATGCATGCGCCTCACAGGCATTTTGTACGATATCAAGTACATAATCCGTTATGGCGTAATGCATTGTTTTAACAGGCAGACGGCACGGGCAAAGCCGTCCGTTCCGGTGCCGATGTACCTATTGAAGATTCCTGTACTTGGCGATGATTGTCGGCAACTCTTCCTTGTTCACTTTCCCGAATACCTCGTTCCCAACCATCATGACTGGCGCCAGGCCGCAGCAGCCAAGGCAGCGCACTTCATCGATACTGAAAAGCCCGTCATCGGTCACTTCATCGCCGGAGAGGCCGAGGATGGACTTGGTCTCATCGACCAGTTCCTGGCTCCCCTTGAGGTAGCAGGCAGTGCCGAGGCAGATCGAAATCTTGTACTTGCCTGGTTTCGTCGTCTTGAAAAAGTGATAGAAAGTGATGACTCCATATATCTTTGCCAGAGGGAGCCCCACCATCCGCGATAGCTTTTCCGCCGCTTCGCGAGGTATGTAGCCAAACTCGCTCTGGATGCGGTGAAGCATCATGATGAGCCCGCCAGGCTTCTTCCCCCATTCCTCAATGTAATCAGTCAATTCCCTGGAAAATTCGATCTGGGCGACCGCCATGC
>JAJFUL010000294.1 GCA_021372425.1 Spirochaetaceae bacterium | reverse complement strand
TTACTGTCGCTGTCCTTGATGATCACGATGGAAGGCATGTAGTCCATGAAGGAATTGAATTTCCTCTCTGCCGCGCGAAGCGTCTTTTCGGCTTCGAACTGCTTCCTGTACAGGCTGGTGAAATGCCGCTGCCGTGTGGTGTTGTAGGCGGAAAGTGATGCCGTCAGCGCTGCGAAGATTATTGCAATGAGAAGAATATAGGACCATCGCCAGGAAGCGAAGGCCGTCGCTGCTTCAATTTCCGATATGAGGATCCATCTGGTACCCTCTATCGGCGTTGCATGGGCGAGGACTTTTTTCTGATGATAGTTCATTCCTTCTACAAAACCGCTTTTCCCGCCAAAGACGGCCATCGTTTCCACGGTCTGACCTGCGCCGCCTGGTATGGAAAAAGAGAGGGCAGAGGTGGGAAGGAAACGTGCATTGCTGAGGAAAAGGACTTGATCCCCTGATGGCTTGACGAGGATGCATTCTGCCGCCTCATCTGGCAAGGGCCACCCTTCCACTATGGGGAATATGGTCTGGTCTGCATCGGCGAAATGGACTATGTAGCCCTGCAGTGTGCCGAGCGGATCATGAGGCGCATCTTCGAATAGGGGGATGATGACGGCAAACCCCGGTTTGCCGTTGGGTGGTGTGGAGATCATGTCGGTCATGACCGGGGCATGGCTGGACGCTGCCATGGCGAAATACCCGGCATAGCTCGAGTCCAGCAGTTCATTCGACGATGTGGATAGGGCGACAGTCAGATCTGTCCGGACAACGAGGCTATCCGAGTATTTATAGAGCTGCGCGAAGTAGCTGAAATTGAGCAGCATCTTTTCTTCGGCGTCTGGATTGGGGCCACGGACCAGGGCGGAAACATAGCGCACCGTATCGACGGTATGCATAGTCTCATTCGCCCTTGAAATCTGCTGCTTCCTCCACAACAGGAGCTGGTCGCTCTTCTGTGACGTAACCGATTCGAGCAGCGCCTGGACGCTTGCCCTTATCCGGCGGTTCTGGACGATGACAACTCCCGCACTCAGTGCCACGAAAACCAGGAGTACCAGTCCGATGATAAGGCTCCAGCGCCGTCTGACAGGTTTGGGCAGTTCATCGATGGGGACGTCATCGTCCATGCGGCATACACCTCGCTTTAGGAAATATTTTTCAATATTTTTCCAGCAAATTTTTCCGCCGTGAAGCCAAGGTATTCGGCGACTTTGTCCCCTGGGCCCGACGCGCCGAAGCGCTCGATGGAAAAGATGTTCTGGCAAGGCGCAATCCGTTCCCATCCCATGGATATACCTGCCTCAACGACGAATATTTTTGCCATAGGGGACAGAATGGCATCCTGGATTGTTTTCGGGGAAGCAAAAAACCTTTCCCTACAGGGAACCGATACGATGCGGATCGCGAGGGACGGTTCGTTCGCGCTGACAATGTCCGCGGCCTTGGTGGCCAGCGACACTTCCGATCCCGAGGCGACCAGGGTGATATCCGGCGCCCGGTCCGGGTTCCTGACGATGTAGGCGCCAAGAGCCATGGTCGAAGCCCAATCCGGATCAGCCTTCTCGAGCACGGGCAGGTTCTGGCGGCTTAAGGCGATCGCAATCGGGCCGTCGGTCTTTTCAATGGCCATGCGCCAGGCGGCGGCGGTTTCCTCTGCGTCGGCTGGCCGCAGGACGGTCAGGCCAGGGATGGTCCGCAGCGCGGTGAGCGACTCGACCGGCTCATGAGTCGGGCCGTCCTCGCCGACATAGATGGAGTCGTGCGTAAGAACGTAGATGACGGGCAGCTTCATGAGAGCGGCCAAGCGGATCGAGGGACGAAGGTAATCGGCGAACACGAGAAAGGTCGCGACGAAGGGACGAAGCCCGCCGTAGAGCGCCAGGCCGTTCGCGACGGCGGCCATTCCATGTTCGCGGATACCGAAATGGATGTATCTTCCCTTGGGGTTGTCTTTCGTGAAAACGACCGACTGGCCGGACGGATCGGCCGGGAAAGCCGTGACGTTCGGGCTGGTGAGATCGGCGGAACCGCCGATGAAATTCGGATACGATTTTGCGACAGCGGCGATGCATTTCCCCGACGCGTTCCTCGTCGCGATATTGTCGCCCTTGGCGAATGCAGGGAGGACGAGGTCGGCCTCTGGCTTGTTGAAGTACCAGGCACCGAGCTCGGCAGAAAGTTCGGGATGGGCTTTTCCCCAGGCCTCAAAGGTCTTCTGCCACTCTGCCTTCTTCGCGGCGAGAGCCTTCCTGTGCCCTTCAAAATAGGCATATGCCTCGGGAGCGACCCAGAATGACTGGTCCTGCGGAATTCCCAGGCCGGCCTTCGCCTTGGCGGCTTCCTCCTCGCCGAGCGGTGAACCGTGGATGCCCGATGTGCCCTGCTTTGTCGGAGCGCCCTTGCCTATGATGCTCTTCAGAATGATGATGCTTGGCTTGTTCTTTTCCGCTTTGGCTGAGGCGGTGAGGGACTGCATGCCTTCGAAGTCGTACATGTCGCCCCGGAGTACCTGCCAGCCGTATGCTTCGAAACGCTTGCCAACGTCTTCCGTGAAGGAGATCGAGGTGGGTCCGTCGATCGTTATCGAATTGGAATCGTAGTAGAGGATGAGCTTGCCGAGGCCGAGATTGCCCGCCAGGGAACAGGCTTCGGAAGCGACACCCTCCATGAGGCAGCCGTCACCGGTGAGCG
>JAJFUL010000288.1 GCA_021372425.1 Spirochaetaceae bacterium | reverse complement strand
GGGCAGAGATCGAGAGCTTCAATGCCAGCCATTCGATGGTCAAGAAAGGCGCAGCTTTCCTGCCACTCTGCTTCGGCATCTCCTTCACCAAACTTTCCCTGAACCAGGCAGGGGCCCTCGTCCATGTCTATACGGATGGTTCCGTCCTCATATCGACGGGCGCCGTGGAGATGGGCCAGCAAGTATCCCGCAAGATCGCCCTTGTCGGCGCAAGAATTTTCGGCCTTCCGGCCGAGAAGATCCGCGTCGAACGCACATCCACACTAACCGTGGCCAACACCGTGCCAACGGCGGCCAGTACCGGCGCCGACATGAACGGCATGGCCACGAAAATGGCCTGCGAAGAGATCAGGGCCCGCCTTGCAGCCAAGGCAGCCGAGATGCTGGGCGCAAATCCGGACTCGATCGAATTCAGGGATGGAACCGTCCTTGCAGGAGGCTGCCAGACGAACCTCGAATGGAACGCGCTCGTCGCCGCTGCCAACGAGGCCAGGATCGACCTGTCCGCTCACGCTTTCTATGCGACGCCGAATCTTCAATTCGACATGAAGAGGCAATGGGGCTCGCCCTTCGCCTATCATGTATATGGAACAGCCTGCGTCGTCGCCAACGTCGACCTCGTGCATTGTACCTACCAGCTCGAGTCCGCTTCGATAGTCCACGATGTCGGTAACAGCCTCGACCCGGCCATCGACAGAGGACAGATCGAAGGTGCCTTCGCCCAGGGACTGGGCTGGGCCCTGCTCGAGGATTTGCAGTTTGGGAAAGATGGCAGGCCCTTGAGCGACACGCTCTCGACCTACAAAGTCCCCAATGCGGATTTCCTCCCGGAATCGACGCAGATCGAATTTCTCCCCGGAGTCGAGAATCCCGCCGCTCCCTTCAATTCGAAGGCGATAGGCGAGCCTCCGCTGCAATATGGCATAGCCGGCTATTTCGCCGTGCTGAACGCCCTGCGCGCCGCCAGGCCGGGCGGCCCAGCGTACTACAGTGCCCCGCTCACGCCCGAAAAGCTTGAAAACTACCTGGATGGAGCCATCTGATGCTGATAAAAAACGTCGCTGCCGCACTGCCGGGCGAAGATGATTTCAGGCTGGCGGATATCCTGGTCGAAAACGGCAGATTCGCGAAAATCGCCGCCCCGGGAGCATTCACGGACAGAGCCGGTCTCCCCGGCCCCAAAGGCGACGACATCCTCGACGCCGAGGGACTCATGATGTTCCCCGGCGCCATTGATCCGCATGTGCATTTCGATGAGCCTGGTTTCACGCATCGCGAGGATTTCGCTCACGGAACCCAGGAAGCTGCCCGGGGCGGTGTCACCACCGTCATAGACATGCCCTGCACCTCACTTCCGCCAGTCACCACTATCGCTGCGCTGGAGAACAAGCTGTCCATAGTAGCACCCAAGGCCTACGTGGATTTCGCCTTCTATGGCGGGATCAGCGGGCAGCTGACTCAGGCGGAGATTGAATCTGCCGTGGAAACGCTTTCCCCAAAGGTCGTCGGCTTCAAATGCTACACTGTCTCGGGTATGGAGACATTCACCGCCGTCAATCAGCAGCAGTTTGCCAGGGCTATTGCGCTGTGCGCTGCCGCGGGCAGGCCTCTCCTTCTCCATGCAGAAGATCCCGAAGTGATACGACAGTCTACTGAGGCCTTGACTGCCGCCCGGGGGAAATCAGCAGCTGTCTGGCGCGACTATTATGCTTCCCGGCCCGAAAAGGCCGAAGTGGAAGCATGCATGGCTGCCTTGCGCCTCGCTGGCAAGTCTGCGCCATGGCTTCACATCGTGCACGTAGGGACTGCCGATGCTGCGAAGATCGCGGCCTCGGGAGGCGCAAGCTGCGAGACCTGTGCCCATTATCTTGCCTTCGACGAAGAAGACTTCGCTACCCAGGGTGCCTCGCTAAAGACCGCTCCGCCTGTCAAGGATCCGTCACAGAAAGCGCTGCTCTGGCGCCTCCTTGCGGACGGGACCATCTCCTATGTGACTTCCGACCATGCTGGCGCACCGGACTACGA
>JAJFUL010000352.1 GCA_021372425.1 Spirochaetaceae bacterium | reverse complement strand
TAAAAACACTTCTCATTCCTTCGGAATCCATAAAGAGCCTTCTATTTAAATTAGATGAATTGGGTTGCGTACAGACTGTTAGTTAAAATTAAACTCAGGAGATGGGCTCAGAGATCATATCAAAAAGAATGTACGATTTACTACACAGTATTTTCCAAAACGAAATGCAGCGTGCTTTCCAAATCTGTAAACTTGAATTCTCCAATAAATTGTTGAAGCTTATGAAAACTGCCGTAATGAACCTTGACATCGATGGGTTTGTAACGGGAGTGGTCGATCCGTGTCTGAATACTTATACCGGTGATGGCGAGGAGTTTTGACAAAAGCGAACTGATGGCGACCGCCTTTCCGGTGCAGACGTTAAAAATGTGACCGTACGCCGATGGAGTTTGGATGAGCTTAGTGTAAATCCTCACTACATCGTGAACGTCTATGAAATCGCGGGAGCTATCCAAATTCCCCACGTCGATGACTGGCGGGGAAAGTCCATCGAGAATCCGGCATATTTGGGAGACGAAGCTTTGGAGAACGAGGGTTGCGGGCATCCCGCGGCCGATTATGTTGAACGGCCTGACCATAACGACCGGGCGGCCTGAACGGGCAGCGGAGAGGCCCGCAAGTGTCTGCGAAAGCTTGCTGATTCCATAGTGTCCATACGGGTGAGGCGGAAGGTCCTCCAGGATGGGAAGACGCTCCGGTGGAACCATGCCGTATTCAGCCGCGGAACCTACCAGGAGGACGGGGCGGTCACTCATGCCCGCCTTTTCGAGGGCCGTGAGAAGCGCAACAGCATACTGCGTGTTCACGGTGTAATAGAGCAATGGGTCGTCGGATGCGGTAACTCCTGCCAAATGGAATACCAGATCGGGGCGAACGCGCTCGAGGGCTTCTTTGATCTGACCGATGTCGGTTATATTCAAAAGGTGATGGTCAGGTATGCCGGGCACAGGCCTATTGCCGATTGAGTGCACCGACATCCCGATGTCCTGCAGGTAGCGGCAAAGATGCCGACCTGAAAAACCATTTCTACCAGTTACTAGTGCTTTCATGATCAGGGAAGAAACTCATTCTGCTTCGATTCGAAGATTTCCGTGGCGAGTTTGTAATCTTCGACGCGGCCGATATCGAGCCAGTAGCAGGGTTCGTTATAGCAGTAAACGCCGTTGCCCACGTTCATCAAGCTTATCATAAGGTCTGGAATGTCGAGGTAAACACCGCTCTGTAAGTATGGCAAAACCGATGCTTTGTGCATTACATTTACACCCATACTCACGGAATAATCGTGAGTTGGTTTCTCGATGTACCTCAGAAGTCTCCCTTCAGAAGACTGCTCTATAACGCCAAAATCTATCTTTACCTGACGTTTGTACAGGCCGATCGTTGCTGATGCATTCATATTCCTGTGATATTCGAAAAGATGGCGATAATTCAATGTCGTGAGGAGATCACCATTCATGACCAGGAAGTCATCGTGGAGTTTATTTTTAACAAGTGCGATTGGCCCCGCCGTTCCAAGCGGTTTGTCCTCGAAAGAGTATTCGATATGCAATCCATATCTACTCCCGTCTTGAAATAGGGCCTGGAAGAGATGTCCCATATATCCAATCGCCAATATAATCTCACTAACACCACAATTGGCAAGCTGACGTAGAATTATTTCTAATATCGGGTAATCTCCAACCGGCATCAACGGCTTTGGCAAAACAGTCGTGTATGGCTTGAGGCGTGAACCTTTTCCGCCCGCCAAAATGAGAGCCTGCATGCTGTCTCCTTAAAGTGTATACTGTTCCGGCTTGAAAAGGTGCATATGACTCTTTATAAATTCAACGGTTTCCCTGAGTCCGTCTGTCAAGGAATATTGAGGCTGCCAGTTGAGCAAATGAGATGCTTTCACGTTGGACGCGATTAATGTATAGACTTCGCTCTTGGTCGGACGGCATCTGTCTGCCGACGTCACAATAGGCTTGGGAGAGCCCATGAT
>JAJFUL010000237.1 GCA_021372425.1 Spirochaetaceae bacterium | reverse complement strand
AGATGGCTGAAGCGAACAAAGCTTTTGCACATTACAGATGGTAATGTGCAAAAGCGACTTTGAAACGCTCTCAGTCCGAGCATAGCGAGGACTGTTGGCCAACAAGGCTCTTGCCGATCCTGTATGAAGCCGCCATTCATGGCGGCTTTTTTATTGCCTGAAATGACGTTATAATCTCTTTCATGACCAGCGATGCGAAGGCGACGGGGTTCTCCAGCGGGGCAGTTTTCCCGCGACAACTCAATAATATAGGCATTCTCGCTCATGTCGATGCGGGGAAAACCTCCATTACCGAACGAATACTCGCCCTGGCTGGTATCACGGGGAACGCCGGCAGCGTCGATGAGGGGACGACAGTCACCGATTACCTTTCCGTGGAAAAGTATCACGGAATCACCGTCAAATCCGCCGCAGTCCGCTTTCGCTGGAATGATTGCGCCATCAATCTTATCGATACTCCCGGACATGTGGACTTCGGCATGGAAGTGGACCGCGTCATCAGGGTCCTGGACGGAGCGGTGATTGCACTTTGTGCGGTGTCAGGCGTCCAGGCCAGGACCGAGATCATCGCCAAGGCGTGCCAGAAGCGCTCAGTGCCTCGCCTGTATTTCATCAACAAAATGGATCGCGGAGGGGCCGACTTCCCTGGAGTCGTAGAAAGCCTTGCAAAAGGCCTGGAGCACCGTGCTGTCGCAACGCAGTTTCCTCTGTATGAAGTGAATAAATGGGTTGGAATCGTGGACCTGGTAACGATGGCTGTCTATAGGGAAGATGGCGGCGGCCTGCCTGATTCGCAGGTTCCTGCGGTGATGGAAGCGCGCGCTAAACTGATCGAGAAACTTGCCGAAAACGACGAGACTGTGTTCGAAAAGTTCGCCTCCGACGAAGAACCATCTATGGAGTTGCTGCGGCAGGCTCTATCGATAGGTGCCAAGAAGGGCTTGGTCGTCCCGGTGCTCTGCGGTTCGGCCTTCGTTGATTTTTCCATCAGGCTTCTTCTGGATACAACCATTCTCTGCCTTCCTTCATATTATGAAACTGTCGTTCCGGAAGGCATCGATCCGAAAACCGGCAAGGCGCTGTCGTTCAGCCCCTCGCCTTCCGCCCCCTTTTCAGCCTTCGTTTTCAAGACAACCGTTTCGGCCTCGAGCGATGTCTATGCATGGGTCCGGGTCTGGTCGGGAAAAACGGATGCCGGGAAAAAAGTCTACGACGCCAGAAGCGGGAAGGACTTTGTGATCAGGAAGATATACAGCATCCAGGCAGATGCCCTGGAGCCGGCGAGTGCTGCAGAGGCGGGCGACATCGTCGCATTTGCCTCGAGCCCGCTTGAGCCGGGCGCTAGCCTCTGCGAGCGGGTGCATCCCGTGGTGTATGAGCAGCTGGTAGTGCCGGCGCCGGTCGTGAGCCTTGTCGTTGAACCCTCGACGGCCTCGGAATTGAACGAACTCCGTATCGCGCTCGGGGCGCTTGCAACCGAGGATTCTTCGCTCAAGGTGAAGGAGGAACGCGAGACGGGTCGATTCGAAATCGGAGGCCAGGGCGAACTTCATCTCGATATCGTCGTAGAGCGCCTCAGGCGAGAGCATGGCCTGCGGGTCCGGACGGGCAAGCCGCAGGTGAATTGCAGGGAGAGGTTGAAAAAGGCAGCCCATATTCTCGAGGAGTTCGACCATGATTTTGGAGGCGAGCGGATCCGGGTGACCATCGAGCTGCAAGTGCGGCCGGGTGGACTTGAGTCCAACGAGCTGGCTTTCGCCGAAGGGCTCAAGCCCTCACCTCACTTTGCCGATGCGATCCGGCAGGGCGTGGAATCCGCGCTTTCGGTGGGGCCTCTGGCTGGCTGGCCGCTCCAGGAAGTGAGAACCCGCATTCTGTCTCTGCAGTTGCCTGCGCAAGGCCGAAATGGCGATATCGCGGTTGAGGCGGCCTGCGCGCAGGCCATGCGGAAGGCAGTCGAGGAGGCGGGCTCGGTCCTTCTGGAGCCGGTGATGCAGATAGATGTGGAGTGCCCTGATGAGTACTTTGGCAACATTCTCGGTGCGCTCAACGCCCGTGAAGGTCATATAGAGTCAGTCGAGGACGGTCCCTGGGGCAAGAACATCAGCGCGAATGCGCCCATGCGCAGACTTTTCGGCTTTGCGGGCGAATTGCGGTCCCTGAGCAAGGGAAGAGCCCAATTCCAGGCTCGATTCAAGGGAAACAGCGCCATTTTGCCCGGACTAGGCGCTGAAATTGCCGGGAATCATTGACAATCATGAGGAGTTGTGCTCAAATGAAGGCATTAAAGCCTTGAGCCAATAAAAAATAGGGCAAAAAGGGCTATAATCGCTTTTTTAAGCACTTGAACAGTATTGCAAGTTTCTTTATAATCCGAAAGCCCTTATAAAGAATATTCATGGCGGTACGAGCCGACGGCAGTTTGCCGGCGGACGGTGTTCTTGCCTGCCTGTATGGTTGGGAAGAAAGCGCCGGTGACGAAGCCAAGGAGGAGAGAAATATGGCCAAAGAGAAATTCGAGCGTACCAAACCTCATATGAACGTTGGCACGATCGGACACATTGACCACGGAAAGACGACGCTGAGCGCCGCCATTACCATGTATTGCGGCCGCAAGTTCGGTGACAAGGTGATGAAGTACGACGAGATCGACAATGCGCCGGAAGAGAAGGCACGCGGTATCACGATCAATACTCGTCACTTGGAGTATCAGTCGGCCAAGCGTCACTATGCGCACATCGACTGCCCGGGACATGCTGACTACATCAAGAACATGATCACCGGTGCTGCCCAGATGGATGGTGCAATTCTGGTTGTTTCTGCTCCTGACTCTGTCATGCCGCAGACCCGTGAGCACGTCCTGCTCGCTCGCCAGGTCGGTGTTCCTTCGGTTCTCGTGTTCCTCAACAAGGTTGATCTTGTCGATGACCCCGAACTGATCGAGCTGGTCGAAGAGGAAGTCCGAGATCTTCTCAATTTCTACGGTTTCCCCGGCGACAAGACCCCCATCATCAAGGGTTCCGCGTTCAAGGCAATGACTGAGCCTGACAACCCTGAAGCCACCAAGTGCATCCAGGAGTTGCTCGATGCCATGGATACCTGGTTCCCGGATCCCGTGCGTGCGACTGACAAGCCGTTCCTTATGCCGATTGAAGACGTGTTCTCCATTTCTGGCCGTGGCACTGTCGTTACTGGCCGTGTCGAGCGCGGTATCGTCAAGATCAATGACACTGTGGAAATCGTAGGTATCAAGCCGACCCGCTCCACCGTCGTAACCGGCGTCGAGATGTTCAACAAGATTCTGGATGAAGGTGAGGCTGGCGACAATATTGGAACCCTGCTGCGCGGCGTTGACAAGAAGGAAGTCGAGCGCGGACAGGTTCTTGCCAAACCGGGAACCATTCACCCGCATACGAAGTTCAGGGGCCAGATCGTTTGCCTCTCCAAAGAAGAGGGTGGCCGCCATAGCCCATTCTTCTCTGGCTATCGTCCCCAGTTCTACTTCAGGACGACCGATATCACTGGTACGGTGACGCTGCCTGAAGGCAAGGAAATGGTTATGCCTGGCGACAATACCGAAATCATCGCCGAGCTGATCTACCCGATTGCCATGGAAAAGGGACTGAAGTTTGCTAT
>JAJFUL010000338.1 GCA_021372425.1 Spirochaetaceae bacterium | reverse complement strand
AAAAACTCCATCTGGCAGCAGGCACCCCGGTCGCGGTGGGCGCTTTTGACGCCCACATGGGCGCAGTAGGTGGAGGAGTGCAGGAAGCCGTATTGGTGAAGGTAATGGGAACAAGCACCTGCGACATGATCGTCGGACGTTCGGGCGATGGGCCTGAGCACCTCGTAAAGGGAATCTGCGGCCAGGTCCAGGGCTCCATCGTACCGGAGATGCTTGGCTATGAAGCAGGACAGAGCGCCTTCGGCGATGTCTATGCATGGTTCAAGTCCCTTCTCATGTGGCCGGTCGAAACGCTCCTGCCCCGGTGCTCGAGCGTTGATTCCAGCCAGAAAAAGGCCTTGCAGAGTGAAATCAGCGAAAAAATAATGGAGAACCTCGAAAAGGAAGCTGCCAAGGTGGATCCAAACGAGTCCGCCGTGCTGGCGCTGGACTGGTTCAATGGCCGACGGACGCCTGACGCGGACCAGCGCCTCAAGAGCGCGATTACCGGGCTTACGCTCGGCACTTCGGCGCCGGCGATCTACCGCGCACTGATCGAGGGGACGGCATTCGGCGCCCGCGCCATCGTTGAGCGATTCAAGGAGGAGAGCGTCGCGATCAAGAAGGTAGTGGCCATTGGCGGCATCCCCCACAAATCGGAGCTCGTTATGCAGATCGTCTCCGATGTGCTTGAAATGCCGATTGAAATTCCTGCAAGCGAACAGACTGTCGCGTTGGGCACGGCGATGTTCGCTTCAGTGGTGGCGGGAATCAATACGTCAGTTGCGCAGGCCCAGCAAAACATGAAATCGCCGATTTGGCGGACGGTACACCCGCAGAAGGATTTCGCGGACCTGTATGAAACAAAGTACGCGGAATATAAAAAATTTGGTGCTTTCGTTGAAAGGGAGGCTCTATGAATACACTCAGGAATCATGAATTCTGGTTCGTCGTAGGCAGTCAGCAGATGTATGGACCGGAGGTCCTTGCGCACGTAAGGCAACATGCTGCCGCCATGGTGGCGGAGCTATCACAGAGCGCCGACATTCCGTCTCCGCTCATCCTGAAGAAGACGGCGACCACTTCCGAAGAGATCCTCTCGATTTTCAGGGAAGCGAATTCCGATCCGCACTGTGCAGGTATCGTCACGTGGATGCACACCTTCTCGCCTTCAAAAATGTGGATTGCCGGACTCTCGATAAACCACAAACCTCTTCTGCATCTGCATACGCAGTACAATCGTGATATTCCCTGGTCAACCATCGACATGGATTACATGAACCTGAACCAGTCAGCCCATGGCGACCGGGAACACGGCTTCATAATGACCCGCATGAAGGTGGCCCGCAAAGTCGTCGTTGGCCATTGGCAGGATCCGGAAGTGCAAAAGCAGATTGGCTCCTGGATGCGGGCTGCCTGCGCCTTTGCCGACGGGCAGTCCAAGGGTACCGTACGCTTTGGTGACAATATGCGCGAAGTTGCGGTCACCGACGGGAACAAGGTGTCGGCCCAGATCCAGTTCGGCTGGTCGGTCAACACCTACGCACTTGGTGATCTGGTGCAGGAAATTGGCTCCGTAACCGAAGCGGCCACAAAGAGTCTGCTTGAAGAATATCGCGAGCTTTTCACCTTTTCCAATGATGTCGCGGAGAATCCCGCCTTGATGGCGCAAGTCAAGGAACAGGCGCACATGGAGCTGGGTATCCGAAGCTTCCTTGATTCGCACAACGCAGGCTCCTTCACGACAACCTTCGAGAATCTCGTTGGATTGAACCAGCTGCCGGGACTGGCCGCTCAGCATCTCATGCTTCAGGGTTATGGATTTGGCGCCGAAGGGGATTGGAAGACCGCCGCGCTCGTCCGTGCCATGAAAGTCATGGGCGAAGGATTGAAGGGCGGCACTTCCTTCATGGAGGACTATACCTACAATCTCGAGCCGGGCAATGAAATGGTCCTTGGCGCGCATATGCTTGAGGTTTGCCCCAGCATCGCAAGAGCAAAGCCCGTCATCGAAGTGCATCCGCTCAGCATTGGAAACAAGGGCGACCCTGCCCGGCTTGTATTCGATACACAGACCGGCCCTGCCCTGACGACAACAATGCTCGACTTGGGTTCTAAGTTCCGACTGCTCGTGAATGAAGTCGAATCGGTAGCCCTGCCGTATCCAATGCCGAAGCTGCCTGTGGCCAGGGCTCTGTGGAAGCCCTACCCCTCGTTCAAGGGAGCCCTGAAACTGTGGATCCTCGCAGGCGGAGCACATCACACTGGTTTCTCGACGCAGGTCACCGTGGAGATGCTTGAAGATTATGCGCGGACCGCCGGTGTCGAATTCATCGAAATCGGAAAAAATACGAACGAGCATGAGCTGTCGGCAAGCCTTGAACGCGAGTTCCTGTCGCCGGCATAAATACCGCTTGAGACGACTGTTGTGATGCAACACAGGCGGAAAAGCCGAGGCTGCTTTTAGTATCACGCGTGGATCATCCACCCCTCGGCTTGGCGGGCCGCTTCCATATCAATGACTCTTTCCCTTGATGAGCGCCTTATAGGCGTCGGCGTTGAGCA
Organism: Spirochaetaceae bacterium; assembly: GCA_021372425.1. Taxonomy (GTDB): domain Bacteria; phylum Spirochaetota; class Spirochaetia; order Treponematales; family Rectinemataceae; genus JAFIHQ01. The sequence goes on along the minus strand of JAJFUL010000338.1, from coordinate 868 downwards.
GGCTCTTAAGCTCTTCTTCCAGTTTTGTGGGCTCAATCACCAATAACCACCCTGCATCATAGGGATCCTGATTCAAAATGCCCGGTTCATCGATCACTTTATCGTTTACTTCCCTTACTCTTCCACTTACAGGAGCGTAGATGTCCGAGACCGATTTTGTGGACTCCACCGACCCGAAGATTTGCATCTGTTTGACTTCGCCGCCGACATCGGGCAACTGGACTGCCACAATTTCGTTCAACATTTTCTGGGCAAAGTCGGTTATGCCAATCTTGACAGTGCCATCCGGCATAACCCTAACCCACGTATCTTCCTTCGTATAAGAAGGAATTGCCCTCACTTCATATTCTTCAGCCATATACCGCTCCTCTTTGAAACCCATCTTTCAAAATTAAAGTTGCATTCCCATTGCCTTGGCCACAATCACCGACAGATCGTATACGTCCATCTTCACCTTTCTCGCCACCTGTGATAGGCCGTTCTCGCACAAGGGGCAGGCGGAAACAATGGCATTCGCTTCCGTGCCCTTGGCCTCCTGCACCCGGTCGTCAGCTATGTCTTTCGAGAGATCAGGAAAGGCCACCGCAACCACGGAACCTCCGCCGCAGCACCACGCGTTGGCTTTGTTTCTCGGCATCTCCACGAAGTTCACGCCTTTGATCGATTTCAAGATAGCTCTCGGCGGCTCATAGACTTTCTCATACCGTCCGAGATGGCATGGGTCGTGGTACGTGAGGGTCGTGGCGACTTCGGTGTCGAGTTTGATCTTGCCAGATGCAATCAGATCGGCGATCACTTCGCTGCTGTGGACGACCTCGAAGGGTAACTTGCCGATTATTTCGGGATAATCGGATTTGAGCGCGTGGAA
>JAJFUL010000284.1 GCA_021372425.1 Spirochaetaceae bacterium | reverse complement strand
ACAAAAGCGCCTCCGCAGATGAAAAGTATGTTTGTCGTGTCGATGCGCAGGTATTCCTGGTTGGGGTGTTTCCGCCCGCCCTGGGGAGGAACATTGGCTATCGTGCCTTCGATAATCTTGAGCAGGGCCTGCTGCACGCCTTCGCCGGATACATCGCGGGTAATGGAAGCGTTTTCGCCCTTTTTTGCGATCTTGTCGATCTCGTCGATATAGATGATTCCGTGCTCGGCCGCTTCAATATTCCCGCCGGCATTCTGTATCAGCTTGAGGAGGATGTTTTCGACGTCCTCACCGACATAGCCTGCTTCGGTGAGGGTCGTCGCATCGGCGATGGCGAAGGGAACCTTGAGTTTCTTGGCCAGGGTCCTGGCGAGCAGGGTCTTCCCCGTGCCCGTTGGACCGATGAGAAGGACATTGGACTTTTCGATCTCAACATCCGGATCGCCGAGCTGCTTGTGCTGTATGCGTTTGTAATGATTGTAGACGGCGACGGAAAGCACACGTTTGGCATAGTCCTGGCCAATTATGTAGGAATCGAGGAAAGCTTTTATTTCTTTGGGCTTGGGCACTTCCTCGAGGAACTGGGCCGATATTTTCTGCTCTTCCTCGGCGAGGATCTGCTCGCAGATGTGGACACACTCGTCGCAGATGTTGACGCCGGGGCCGGCGAACATCTTCTTTGTGAATTCAGCGCTTTTGCCGCAGAATGAGCAGTAGGTATCATAGGCAGGGTCAGGATTCTTGTTTCTTGCCATTCGATTTCGGCTCCATGATTTTGTCGACGAGGCCATATTCTACGGCCTCTGAAGCGCTCATGTAGAAATCCCTTTCCATGTCCTTGGCGAGCTGTTCGGTGTTTTTGCCCGTGTGCACGGAGAAATATTCGATGGTGAGCTTCTTCAGCCTGATGATTTCCCTCGCCTGGAGACTTATGTCGCTGGACTGACCAGAGGCATTTCCCCAAGGCTGGTGGATCAATATGCGAGAAGAGGGCAGGGCGAATCGCTTGCCTGCGGTCCCGGATGCAAGAATGAGCGCTGCCATCGATGCCGCCTGCCCGAGGCAGATGGTCTGCACGTCGGAGCGCAGGTATTGGATCGTATCGTAGATCGCCAAACCCGCAGTCACCGATCCCCCCGGGGAATTGATATAGAGGGATATGTCTTTGCTGGGGTCCTGTGACTGGAGAAACAGCAGCTGGGCTACGGCCAGGTCGGCGGTAAGATCGTTGATCTCTCCGTCGATGAAGACTATGCGGTCCTTGAGAAGACGCGAGTAGATATCATAGGAGCGTTCCCCGATGCCGGTCTGCTCAATGACCATGGGGACAAGCGTGTTCATCTGTTCATTCATCAGGACATCCTTAAAGTGCTTATAATCTACTCATTTCCATTCATGAAGTCTACGAATGTCTTGGCTTCGCCATCCTTCACGATGACGCTGGAAAGCACGGAGTCAAAAAATTTCTTCTCCTTGATCTGATCCTTCAGATAATCGACAGAGTTCTGCTTTTCGTATTCCGCCTTGACTTCATCGGCCGAAATTCCCATTTCCTTTGACTGCTTCTCATACTCTGCAACGAGCTCTTCATCGGTAGCAATATAGGATCCTGCCTCGATGAGTTTGTCGAGAACGAGCCTTGCGGAAATCGCGTGTCCTGCGCTTGGCTTCCAGTCTTCATAGAGGGATTGGCGGCTCTTTCCGGAGTATTCGGCAATCTTCTCCATCTGCTCGTCTGATTCGATTCCCATCTCGCGCTTCAGGGATTCCCAGCGCATCGCCAGCTCCGCCGAGACCATGGATTCTGGAACTTCGATCGTCGTGCGCTTCAGGGCTTCGTTGACGACGGCATTTTCCTTGAAGGAGCGCAGCTTGTTGGAAAGCGCCTCTTCGAGCTGGCTCCTGATCGATGCCTTGAGGTCGTCGAGAGTCTTATACTTCTCGGAAACATCCTGGGCCAGTTCGTCGTCCAGTGCGGGGACATCTTTCTGCTTTATCTTGGTGACTGTCGCTGAGATTGTCACCGTTTTTCCGGCAAGCTCCTGGTACTCGTAATCGGCGGGGTAGGCCTTGGAGAAGGTCTTGGAGCTGTCAGGCGTCATTCCGATGATATCATCATCGAATTTATAGAGGTTCTTGCCACTGCCCAGCTCAAAAGTGAAGTCTTCCCTGGCTGTGCCGCTGACAGGTTTGCCTTCTGCATCCAGTTCGGTCCAATTGAGCGTGACCACGTCGCCCTTTTCAGCCGGGCCGTTCTTGTCCGTCACGATCGCATTGCGCTGGCGGATCGCCTCGAGTTCCCTTCCGAGGTCTTCGTCGGTGACTGCGACCTTCGGCAGGCTGATTTCAATCCCCTCGAGAGATGGAAGATCAATGGTGGGTAATACGTCGTAAGTCACGCTGAATATGAAATCCTTGTCAAGGGCGAATTCAGGCTCTCCCTCGAGGGTGGGCGGCTCATAGGCGAGGGGCTTTTCCTCGCTTTCCTTGAGGCCTTCCTCCACGGCGCTTTCGACGATACGGCTCATGGCGTCCATCCTGAGGCTTTCGCCGAATTTACGCTCGAGCACCTGTGCAGGGACATGGCCCTTGCGGAACCCATCCATTTTTACGCTCTTCGTATATTCTTTCATCATGGAATCATATACGCTGTGGATTTCATCAACCGGAACGGTCATCGTCATTCTTACTCTGGATTTTTCAAGTTTCTCAAGCTTTTTTTCAGAGATCACCTTGGTATCCTTAAAACGAAATAAAGCCACGCCAACAGGGCAGGCTGTTTGATCAGGGCTCTAGGGGCCAGGACCTGCCCGGGAAGGCGGCTAAAAACAAATATAGCGCTTTGCCGGGCAAAAAAAAAGGCGATTCGGTCTGGTTCCGGATCGCCACGTTGTTGGAGCGGGAAACGGGAGTCGGACCCGCGACATCGACCTTGGCAAGGTCGCGCTCTACCACTGAGCTATTCCCGCGCATCTTGGCATGCTCTGCAACATGCGAGAGAAGGGACTTGAACCCTTACGCCAAAAGGCACTAGATCCTAAGTCTAGCGTGTCTGCCATTCCACCACTCTCGCGAATGAACCGCATCCTAGCGGAATGACTACGTAACTGTCAAGAGCGGAAGGCTTTTAAAGCCCTCCGCTCCTGAACAATGAGCCGTGCAGGCATCGAACCTGCGACCCGCAGATTAAGAGTCTGCTGCTCTGCCAGCTGAGCTAACGGCCCCTCTACTATGGCATGCCCTATTGCCAATGCGTCCGACAGGAATCGAACCTGCGACCTACGGATTC
>JAJFUL010000265.1 GCA_021372425.1 Spirochaetaceae bacterium | reverse complement strand
GAAAACCTCGAAACTGCTGATGCACTATGCAGGGATCAATAGATTGATGCTCTCAAGTTCATTGATCAGCAACGCTGTAGATGAGAAACTAATAATTGCCCTCTTCAACAGTCAAGGGAACAGGACCGTATTCCGTCGTTGGATATGCTTCATTGGCTAGCTTTTATCTGTTTGCCTTTGAATCGATACTACCACCATGAGGAAACGGTTCGACGAACAGTTCAAGGCGGCAGTTGCATTGGAAGCGTCATTCAAAAAAACCAAAAGAAAACAAATAGGAGTTCTTCAGGGATTCTCGACACGAAAAAATGAGTAAAAACTCGATAGTCTATTGTTCAAGAGCCTGTCAGTATTGCCTCCTGCGACCTTCGGTAAAAATGCCGTACGATTCGTTCTCTAAAACGAAAAAAAGCTATCACCCCGCAAACACCGATCACTCCCCATATAAATGGCAGCCAACTATTATCGAATACTATGCATGAGATATTGTTTAGATCTACCAGCACTAATATGAGAGAAAAAATGAAAACATTGCGATCGATGAGAATAGCGCTCTCAATCTATCAGACTGAGGTGCTGACGATAATGGCGACGACGATGAGCGCCGCGATATTCGCGATGCAGAATGCCCAAAGGAATTTTGTGCTCGCCTTTATGCCTGCGGCAGTTTTCACGCTCGTCCCGGATTTTGTGTCCGTTATGGCCTTCATTATTGACTCCCTCCGGCGACGCGAGTCGCCTCCCATCGGTTTTCCAATTCGGCGAAATCTATGCCGAGATCGTCCATCGTCTTAAAGAGGCGGGGAAGCTCCTCGCCGACGAAGCGATTTTTTCTGTCTTCGCGCACCCGCTCGGCGCCGGCCTCGGAGACGTAATAGCCTGTTCCGCGCTCCGGGCGTGCGATGCCTGAATCTGCCAGCAGCTGCAGGGCGCGTGCGGCGGTGTTTGGGTTCACGCCCAGCGAGGCCGCAAGTTCCCGCGCCGACGGGAGCCTCCCCCCCGGTGCGAGCCGCCCTGCCACTATGTCGTCAGCGAGCAGATCCGCTATCTGTGCAAATATCGGCCTTTCATTATTGAACCTCATCGCGCACTTCCTTTTCTACGACGCGCAGATAACCGTAGCCCAGGGAGAAGACAGGCAGAACTGCATACCGCAGCACGTCGACGACCGTTCCCAGCGCCGACTGGACCGCCTCCGGGAACGAGCCGCCGATGAAACCATTCCTGCCATTCATATAGAACATCTCATTGAGAACTACTCCGTTTGCCGAGGACCGCCGGGATGCCAGCACCAGAAAGAATCCGATCATCATCACGAGCATGTAGGCCATGAGTACGCCTGCGCTCTTGAGGAAAGACTTCCTGCGGAAGGTCGCCGAACCGGCGAGGAACCAGAGTGCAACGACTGCATATTCTCCCCAGGCACGGAGAGCATCGGAAAAGCCCGGCATCCATATGCGGCCGCCACGCCCGCCGGCCATCGACTCGAAGAGGGACAGCAGGGCAGAAAGTCCCAGCGTCAACGCCGCTCCGACGAGTGGGTACAAAATGATATATTCGATCAAGGCTGCCAGGTATTTTTCTAAAGGGGTCGCCGGCAGCAAGATCCAGTCAAGGCCCGACTTTCCATCGTGCATCCCCTTAAAAGCGTAGCTCGAAAAGAGGATGCCTGCTCCCAATAGGAAGAAAGTCCAGGCCTGCCCGCTTCCGTCATTGAAGACGGCGCGCTTGGCGGCGACGATCGAAAGCAGATTTATGCCTAAAAGAAGGCCGGCGCCTATGAGAATGCCCGGCAGGTCTTCGAAGGCCCTGTTCCGGATGAGAATGGCTGTGCGCTCAATGCTGAATTTCCGTTTCAAGGTTGTTGTGTTCATTATCGATCCTCCGTGGCGTCGCGCATCTGCGCGCGCATCTGCGCCAGACCTGCGTCGCGCCCGTCGGCGGCATAGCTGGAAAGCGTCTCTCCCCGCAAGGCCGCTGCCAGGCGGTCGGGCGCCGTGATGGCCGCATTGAAGACGAGTTCGAGATCGGCAGAGCCGTTGGAATCGCCGGAAGCCAAAAGCGCCGACCAGCCCACCGCGTCCTTTTCCGCATAGACGATTCCCGGCCCTCCAATGTCCGAAAGGTGCGATGAGGCGAGCTTCGCCGACATTTCTTCGGAAGATAGCGTGAAGAGAACCCTGCCTCCGTGGAGGATCACTGCCGGGTCTATGAGCGACTCAAGATCCCGCACCTGGTGGGTTGAAACTACGACGACGCGTTCAGGGTCGACTGCCGAGGCCAGGACCCGTCTGAACTGCGTCTTGGAGGGAATATCCAGCCCATTCGTCGGCTCATCCAAAAGGAGGAGGCGGGCACCGCTCGCGAAGGCGGCGGCAAGAGCGAATTTTTTCCGCTGGCCATACGAATACTTGCTGAGAAGCTTGTCCGCTTCCAGCGTGAATTCATTGGAAAGCGCTCTAAAGCGCTCCCGGTCGAAGCCAGGCCTGAACACTGCATAACGGTCGAGCCAGACCGAGGGCTTGATTGCCGGCAGCCAGGGATCTTCCGGAACGAAAGCGATATCGGCTAGGCAGGCCGCCTCCCTTCGTCCGGGGTCGCTGCCGAAAACGCTGATGCCGCCGCTTTCCGCGCGAAGCGCACCGGTCGCAAGTTTGAGGAGGCTTGTCTTGCCGGCTCCATTCAATCCCAGAAGCCCATACACCGTCCCGGGCTCCAGGGTCAGGTCGAGGTTCTGGAAGAGTGGCTTTTCGCCGTATCCGAATGTCAGTCTCTGAAACTGTACCATACCATACTCCTAGTGTACTATTGTACTAATACAGTACATAAAATCGAAATACCTGTCAAGTTCCCCGGCAAAAAAACTTTAGGTTATGATGGTAATTCCGATAAAATAAATATGGAAAAGCTAATATTGAAGGGGACAAGCCTCGAAGTGTCCCGCATCATCGTAGGCTGCATGGGTTTGGGTGGAGGTTGGGATAAAGGAACAATTCTTGCGGACAACCACGTAGCCCAGGCGGACGCTTTTATTGAAAAGGCCCTCGAACTCGGACTCAATTTTTTCGACCATGCCGACATCTACGCGCATGGTCGGGCAGAAGAGGCGTTCGGCGCGGCGCTGAAGAAGAGGCCCGGGCTTCGTGGCCAGATGGTGATCCAGTCCAAATGCGGAATTCGGTGGGAGGACGACCCTCCCGGCTCGCCACACCGGTTCGACTTCAGCCGCGGGCACATTATCTCCTCCGTCGAAGGCTCGCTCCGCCGGCTTGGCACCGAATACCTCGACATACTTCTCCTGCACCGGCCCGATTTGCTCTGGGAGGGGGAAGAAGTGGCCCAGGCTTTCGCCGAACTCAAAGCGTCGGGGAAAGTGCGATATTTCGGCGTTTCCAACCAGAACCGCGCCTGGCTCGAGTATCTCCAGAGTTTTCTCCCTGATCCTCTCGTGGCCAACCAAGTGCAGATGAGTCTTCTTCACCACGATTTCGCCGAGGTGGGGATTTCCTTCAACCAAAATGTCCCCCACTACCCCAACGGATGGGAAGGGCTGATCGAGTACTGCCGCCTCCACGGGGTTGCGCTCCAGGCATGGAGCCCGCTCGACCAGGGAACGCTCACGGGAAAAAACCTGTCGGAACAACCAGAAAATGTGAAGAAAACCGCCGCGCTCGTCGATGAATACGCGCGAGCGTACGCCGTGCCGCGCGAGGCGATAGCCCTCGCATGGCTCTTAAGGCATCCGGCGAAAATAATGCCGGTCACGGGGACGACGCGGCCAGACCGCCTCGAAGCCTGCGCCAAAGCGACCGAGTTGACCCTGAGCCGCGAAGAATGGTATGCGCTGTTCGAGGCGGCGCGCGGAAACGACGTGCCGTGACCGGCCGCCAGCGCCGCGGCGCTTGGTCAACGCCTGGTCGCGGCGCGCGGCACTTCGGTATTGCGCGGCACTTCGGTATTGCGCGGCACTCCGATGTTGCATTTTGTCGCCGCAAAAACTAGTATCGAGCCATGCTGCCTTTTGAAAGAAACTCCGCGCTTCTCGCCCCGATGGTGGGTATCACAAACAGGGCCTTCCGGACCCTCGTCTTCGAGCTCGGGGCGCCGGACTGGTGTTGGACCGAGATGGCCAGCGCCGAAGCCTTCGTTTCGCGTGCCCAATACGAAGAAGAGTACACGGACGTGCGTCCTTTCCCGGCCAAGACCTCGATCCAGTTTTTCGCGAGATCCCCCGGTGCGATGGAGGCTGCCTGCAAAATGGTAGCCGCGCGCGACAGTGGCCTCCGCCCTGCCGGAATCGACATCAATTTTGGCTGTGCGGCTCCTAATATCAGGCGCTCAGGCGGCGGTTCCGCCCTCAGCACCGACCCGGAAAAATCCGCAGCCCTCGTGGCGGCAGCGCGCAGCGCCTGGCCCCATATGCTCTCTGCCAAGCTGAGGATGGGCCCCGATGGCGACTACGGCCGGCTTCTGAAATACTGTCAGGCGCTCTGTGCGGCCGGACTCGATTTCCTCGTAATCCATCCACGCACTGACTCGCAGAAATTCAGGCGCTCTCCGCACAGGGAAGTCATCGGCGCCTTGAGCCGCGACCTGCCGGTTCC
>JAJFUL010000252.1 GCA_021372425.1 Spirochaetaceae bacterium | reverse complement strand
TTCCCTGAAGCACCTTTATAGTAAGCGAGGAAGTATGGAACGTCAAGCGCGTACCGGCGTCAAAAGTCAAAAGAAGCCGCTTTGCGGCAACGTCGAAACTAAGGCATGAACGGCGCCACCGAGTATATTCTGTTTGTTATGCTGTACGTGCAGAGGCCCTTTATTCCAAGGTCTTTTTCCAGATCGAAGGTGATGAGCATCCCTTCCTCGACGATGGCTTTGCATTCGTCAACCCGCACTCTGTAAATGGTGATGACGTAGTGCGGGGTACTGCGGGCGGCGGCGCCGGTGACGCCGCCGGTGACGGCGATGCCTGGTCGCGGCTCAACCACAACGCGGAAGCTTTCCTTGGTCGTGCAGCCATTGCTCCCCACCCGTATGGTGAAGGCCTTGTCGGCTGTGCTGAGCCCTTCGAGGATTTCCTCACCCGTCTGTCTGGGGCTGAGGGAGAGCCCCGTTGGCTCGACCTTACCGGCCTCCGCCTTGGTCTGCTGCGGGGACGCAAGCCCCTCTGAATCTACATATACATACCAACTCGAAGAGAAAGGCAGTACATAATCTTTTTCAAGCACGAAATAGACTTTCAGCTTGTATTTCTTTCCGGGGACGAGCACCGAGGGCTCATCTCCCGCAATCCCGGCGATATGGTAGAAAGGCCCCGACTTGCTGATACCGTCCAGGTCGAGAAAATCGCCATAGTTGTAAGGCTGATCTACCGTGACCGATATTTCCTTGCTTTCAGGGATTACATAGTCGGATGGATTCATGACAGCGTATTTTTCAAGCTCGTCCCTGCAATGGGCAATATTCTTTTCGAGAGCCGGGACATTGGCCGGATTGCCCGGTCCATTTTTTGCGGCATTGAGCTGCATCTCATAGTGCTGTATCTCCAGGCCCAGAGCACGGATCGTTGCCGAAATGCACGCGTTCCTGAGCGCCATATCATCTGTGGCAACCGCTGCGAGTACTGCGCCAACAAAAAAGATGAGCAAAAACATGGCCCTTGAGGATAAACCCGGCAGCAGCTTCCTCATCCCAGTCATCTTGCGGTTTGCTTTCATGACATCCTCCCCGGAGCCTTACCGGATCGCCTTATCTGATTTCCGAACCTGACAGGTAGCCTTTCGTCTGCAATTCCTGCACGAGCAGTGGATCGAAGTACCATGCGCGGTTACTGGACCTGTATGCCGCCGCCGCGTCGAACAACTCTTCCTCGGTGTACGGCTCGACGAGCGTGTATTCGCCAGTAGTTATTCCGAAATTCCAGCCGCCATAATCAGGGTTGTACTCAATATTCTTGCTGGCGAACGGGGCGATGTGCGACACATCGAGCGCGAGATCATTCTTAAAAGCGTACGCTCCGGAGTATCGAATCGCCTGTCCGTACACGGGGCGATTGCCGAAAATCGCCGACGATCCAGGAAACACCTGCTCCAGTTCCTGCGGATACATTTTCGCGGACGAGCTCACATCCACTTCGCCCGCGACACCGAACGCCTGTCCAATGCCTATCCATTCGCTACGGTCTTCCATGAGCCCCAGGGAACCGGGCAAAAACAACATGAGGTTGACAGCCCCGCTTTCGCCGACCAGATTCGATGTTTTTAGCGGATAATAAAGCTTGTCCGATTTGAATCGATACGCGAGAGGCTCCACGATGGTATCGTTCGGCCCGAGAGAAAGATAGTCGAAGACAAAATAGGAAATCCCTCTCGCCAGATAATCCTTCGCCAGAGCGACAGCCTTGTCTGGCACGTACGCAAAACCCTTGGCCCTAAAAAACTCACTCACCCAGACGGAAAAATACTCCGCGTCGAGAATCTTGACGACCGTGACATCGTGGGCGCCGATAGTCCCGCTATACAACACATCCACAGGAGGGGCCATCGACACATCTTCCGGGTAGCCGCCGCCTTTGCTCATGCCCATATACTCGATCTGTTTCGACGCAATCAGCCGTCCGACCGCGGCGTACGGGTCGCCGCTGACGGCTTCAACCGCGGGCTCTGAAGGGAAAGGAATAAACTCCAGGACAGGCACCGCCTGATCGGCATTGAATGTCGTCCCCAGAATGAGAATCTCCTGCTCATTGGAGTAAAAGATGATGGCGCGCTGCGAGCTTTCCGAAAGCCGCACCGGGTAAGGGTACATTTGTCCCTTGTCGCCAAAAGCCTGTGCCGCGGCGCCGAACACGACAACGATGCTTATGGCGGCGAAAACGCCACCGCTGACGCGGCGGGCACCCCGTCTATCGTTTTTTTTTCGCCACATTCTATAAATACTGTAATTCCCGGCCAGGGCAAAGTCAAACCCAGCGGATCCCTGGCCGGATCACCGGTGCGCGCATCACCTTGATCGCTCAACGGCATTTTTAGGTTGACTTGTCCACAAAGCAGTGTTTTTCTTGAGTTATGGATATTAAGCTGCTGCTTTTGCTGAATCTTACCGTGAACGCGGTTCTGACGCTGCTTCTTCTTGTCCACAAAAAAGAAGGCAGCGATTTATCGATGACTCATCACTTCCGGGGCATGGCGCTTTCCACTTTATCCAGCCTTTTCTTGCTGGCCCGGCTTTTTGTCCCTGTCAAGCTTTCGGCAATCGCAGGCAACCTGACTTTGGTAGCTTCGCTCTACGAAGAATCCATGGCCATACTGATACTCGCCGGGGGAACTCACCGGCGGGCTGTCACCTGGCTTAACTGGGCTGTAGGGGTCTGCATGGTCGCCTTCGTCGCGATAACACTTCTCTCTGACGATCTAGTCACCCGCATTGTTTTCGCCACGGTGGCGCCTTTTGCCATAGTGGGCTACCCGGTGGAGCAACTGTACAAGACGAAGAAACAATCGCGCCTGACATTGGCAATCGTCATCTTTTACAACCTGTTTGTAGTTGCCTCGATTATCCGTATCGTCTCCTGCTATACCGTGGAAAAGCCTGATAACTTATTTGCCCCGACCGTAGGCCAAAATATTTACTTCTTTGTCTATTTCGT
>JAJFUL010000245.1 GCA_021372425.1 Spirochaetaceae bacterium | reverse complement strand
AGGAAATTCACAAGAAAATCCCGGCAAAGTATTATCACCTTTATCAGCCGATTACGATATCGAATTCGAGCGATTATGACACGATCGCACAGATAGCAGAACAAAAAGATGATTTCCCCGGTATTTACTGGAATGCCAGGCCAATCCGTCATTACACTGATATCGAGTCGCTCTCCCATGTTCTCGGCTATGTCGGTGAAATGGGGCGAGACGAATACAAAATTCTCTACAACAAAGGCTACGCGTCCGATGACCTGATTGGCAAGGCAGGCATCGAAAAGCAGTATGATTCCATCCTGAAAGGTACCGACGGCCGGCTCCTCAAGACCGTCGATGTAAAGGGGAAAGATCTTTCGGGCGACCAGAACAAGCTCGAGCCACCGGTTCGGGGAAAAACTCTTGTACTCACAATTGATCGCTCGATCCAGGAGATTGCCCAGAAAGCTCTCGGTCAGCGGATGGGCTCGGTTGTCGTGCTGAAGCCTGCCACGGGCGAAATCCTCGCGATGGTCTCATATCCCTGGTACGATTCGAACATCTTCTCCTCCAATTCCGCAAGTTCAGAATATGCAAAGCTCCTTGCAGATCCGAACAATCCCTTGCTGAACCGGGCTGTTCAGTCGTCATATCCACCCGCCTCCACATTCAAGACGGTGATGACGACCGCGATCATGGAGGAAAAATCACTTCCGGAAGACAGCAAGATCACTTGCAACGGGTTCATAGATTATGGCGGGCGGGATTGGAATTGTTGGGTGCACAGGCCTGGTCACGGGCCAGTCGATCTGCGGCACGCTCTCGCCCAGTCTTGCGATGTTTATTTTTGGGTGGCAGGCCGCGACTATGTCGGCATCGAAAATATCGTGAATTACGCAGGACTCTATGGCTACGGCAAGCCCACTGGCGTAGACCTTCCAGGCGAAAACCAGGGATTTGTTCCAAACCCTCAATGGAAAATGCGTACTTATAATGAAAGATGGACCCAGGGCGACACGATGAATATTTCGATAGGGCAGGGCTACCTGCTTGCCACGCCGCTACAGGTTGCCGACATGATGGCAATGATTGTCAATGACGGTGTAATCTACAAGCCGCATCTTCTCAAGGAAATCCGGGATCCGGATACAGGTGCCGTGCTGGAACGGGTCGAGCCGGAGGAGCTTTCGAAAGTGAGCATCAGCAAGCAGACATTTTCCAAGGTGAAGGAAGGTCTCCGTGGAGTAATCACTATCGGATCCGCACATGTGCCCGTTTCCACCAAGGCAGTGCAGATCGCAGGCAAGACGGGAACGGCAGAAGTCGGCCTGAAAGACCGCTGGCATTCATGGTTTGCATCGTACGGTCCCTATGATGCGGCGCCCGAGGATCAGATTGTCGTCGTGACGATGATAGAGGCGAGTAATCCCTGGGAATGGTGGGCGCCTTATGCGGCCAACGTCATCTATCAGGCGATTTTCGCTGGCCAGGATGCGGAATCGGCCGCAAAGGCCGTGGGTGTAAACCTCAATTCAACGCAGGTGAGGGGGCGATCCGAATGAAGCGCCTGCAGATGCCCAAATTCCTTTCAGATATAGATTACCTCATTCTTCTGTCCTCTTTCCTCCTCATTGCGATCGGAATCCTTGCCATTGCCTCGTCGGGCGTCGATGCGGAGGGATTCCGCTTTTCCGATGAATATATAAAGCAGATTATCTGGGCGGCGACAGGGTTGCTTCTGATGATCACTGCCATGTCCCTGGATCTTTCCAGACTGAAGGACTACACCATCTTTGCCTACCTTGCGGTCCTGCTTCTCCTTGTCTATACGAAATTTGCTGGCCGGGTCGTAAACGGAGCCAAGTCATGGATCGGTGTAGGTGCCTATGGCATCCAGCCTTCGGAATTTGCAAAAGTGGCAACCATACTTTTCCTGGCACGGTACCTGGATTCATCCGAACAGGATGGCGATGTCAAGCGGCTTATAATAAGCAGCCTTATCATTGGAATTCCTGTGGTGCTGATTCTCTCTCAGCCGGATTTCGGCTCGGCCATCGTCTTTTTCCCCATTCTTCTAGCCATGCTGATCATGGCCAAGATAGACACACGCTATGTGCTCTTTATTCTCCTGATCATACTGTTTACCGTCATCCTTCTCATCCTTCCATTGGCCGGAAAATATTTCCTCGCACCAGGGAACTTCCTGGCCATATTCTACCAGAATACGAAACTGCCTTTGCTCGTAACCATATTGTTGTTGGTAATCCTTGCCCTGTCGGTTCTCGGATGGTTCAAGTTCAAGAAAAGGCCTTATTTTTGGATTGCCTATTTTTCCGGCGTAATTTCCATCGCAGTTTTTCTTTCTGCAGGCGCCCGCAAGGTCATGAAAGAATACCAGATAATGAGGCTCATGGTATTCATCGATCCCAATATCGATCCGCAAGGTGCAGGCTGGAATATACTCCAGTCCGTAACCGCCATTGGCTCCGGCGGCCTTTTCGGGAAAGGATATATGCAGGGAACCCAGAGCCATGCGCGTTTCATTCCGCAGCAAAGCACGGATTTCATATTTTCAATTATCGCCGAAGAAGGTGGATTCTTCGGCAGTTTGCTGGTCATAGCCCTGTTTTGTTTCTTTCTTTATCGGATAATATCGTTGATCGAAACGACAAACGACAGATATGCAGCCCTGGTCTGTGCAGGCTTCTGGGGCATGTTCTTTTTTCATTTCATGGTCAATATCGGCATGGCCATAGGCATAATGCCCATAACCGGCATCCCGCTTTATTTTATATCCTATGGAGGATCATCGCTTTGGGCTGCCATGACTGCCACTGGTTTTTTGCTGGGAATCTCTGCCCGACGCTATCGTATGTAGGCGAGAGAATAGATGAGTACGACAAGGGTAAGAAAGATGTCAGAATTTATCCATCCGCTCCGTGACCTGGGGACTATTCTGCATGGAGTGCAGAAGCCTGCAAGATACCTGGGCGGAGAACTGGGTTCCGGTTCCCCTGTTGAGCCCTCCGATACAAGGCTCCGAATAGCGCTCTGTTTCCCTGATCTTTATGAGATAGGCATGTCCAACAACGCGATCCGGCTGATATACAACGAATTGGCAGGGATGCGAGACCTTGTCGTCTGTGAAAGGGTCTTCGCTCCGGCGCCAGACTTTGAGCAAGCCTTGGCCCTTCAAGGAGTGCCGCTCTATACGCTGGAAAGCGGAATTCCCCTTGACCAGTGTGATATTGTCGCTTTCTCGATTGGCTATGAGTTGCTTGCGACCAATATTCTCGCAATCCTGCGCTCTGGCCATATCGCCATGCGCCGGCAGGACCGGGATGATTCCAGCCCTATAGTCATTGCAGGCGGTCCAGCCATTACGAACCCACATCCATTCGGGCTATTCCTTGATGCTGTCTATATTGGCGAAGCCGAGGCAGGTTTCTATGAGCTTGTGAAGCGACTGGCAGAGCTCAAAGGGCGCGGTGCCGGACGTAGGGATTTGCTTGCGGAAATTTCCGGGCTCGGTCAGGTCTGGACGCCGACACTGCCTTCTTCCTCAACGCCGAGCTCTTCCGGCAAGCAAAACAAGCAAAAAAAGGTCTCGCGGGCAGTCTATGCAGATTTTTCGACGCATACTGCCTTCACTGCTTTTCCTGTTTCTGTCTTGCCGACCGTGCAGAGCCATGGCAGCGTGGAGATTATGCGAGGCTGCCCCAATGGCTGCCGATTTTGTCACGCTGGATACTATTATAGACCGCAGCGGGTAAAATCCCTTGCTTGCATTAAAGCAGAAGTTCGCTCCCTTGTAGAGGATGGCGGATACAGAGAGATAACACTCGCATCACTTTCCAGCGGTGATTATCCAGAAATCGTCGATGTCTTCCGATCCCTTAATGCCGAATGGAAAGATCGTCGCGTGTCGTTTCAACTTCCAAGCCTCAAGGTGGATACCTTTACGCTGCCTCTGCTTTCAGAGTTGTCTGAGGTGAGGAAATCAGGCCTGACTTTTGCCGTGGAAACACCCATCGAATCATGGCAGGGTTCAATCAATAAAAAAGTGAGCTTGGATAAGAGCCTTTCCATATTGGCAAAGGCAAAAGAATATGGCTTCCGCTCGGCCAAGTTCTATTTCATGATTGGTCTGCCGGTGCCTGGACGCGGGATTGGCGAAGCCGAGGCCATCTGCGAATTCCTCCGACAGATTGCTTCACAGACACGGATGTCGCTCAACGTCACTGTCGGGACCTTCGTTCCCAAGCCGCATACGCCTTATCAAAGGCAATGTCAACTTGACGAGCAGACAGCATTGTCCTGTATTTACAAGATAAAAGATGCATTGAGACCATACAGATCCATTTCGATATCCTATCATTCGCCCTTCGCTTCTGTCCTTGAGGGGCTGATATGCCGGGGAGACGATGGAGTAGGGGAGTTGATAGCCTCCGCTTTCAGCAAGGGCGCTCGTCTTGATGCATGGGAAGAATATTTCAATAAGGATATATGGCTTTCCGCAATCGAAGATTATGCCGGAAAACGGAATCTTGAGCGAAATGAGTGGATTAACATGGCCCTGGCCGCGAGGCCTGAATCCGAAGGGCTTCCCTGGGACGATATTTCGATAAATATAAGCAATTCTTATTATGACAATGAATTAAAAAATTCAGAAGACTCAAGGGTGACCGGACCCTGCTCGGAGGATTG
>JAJFUL010000241.1 GCA_021372425.1 Spirochaetaceae bacterium | reverse complement strand
TGATTTGTGATTCAGAAATCCGAACTTGGTCTCCTTGTCGAGGATGGTGATGGTCGAATTGTCGAATACCGGAAGATCGAGAATGAGACCGTGATTCTTGCGCTCTTCGGGAATTAACCCGATCCCCTTCTTGACTGCGTCGCGAGGAGAACGAATTCTGACCTCCTTCCCATCGATGAAGACGTGACCTGCATCCTTCCTTCTATATCCATAAATTGTCTGCATTATTTCGGTTCTACCGGCACCCACGAGTCCCGTAAAGCCAAGGATCTCGCCTTTTCTTGCCGTAAATGAAACGTCGTGGCAATAGCCTCTTTTTGTCAGCCCTTCGACACGAAGCACTTCATCGCCGGCTGCATAGTTCGCCTTTGGATATTGCTCGGTCAGCGTTCGGCCAACCATGTGACGGATTACTTCCGCTGTCGTAAACTCGGCAAGCGGCTTTGTGATGATTTTCTCGCCATCGCGGAGAATGGTGACCCGGTCGGCCACTTTTGCAAGTTCCTCCAACCGATGCGAAATATAGATGATGGACACACCCTGGTGCTTGAGGTTTTTGATAATCTCGAACAGCTTGTCCACTTCATTGCCGGTCAGGGCTGCCGTTGGCTCGTCCATGACCAGGATATCCGAATTGAGGGAAAGCGCTTTCGCTATTTCCACGACCTGCTGGTAGGCGGGGCTGAGCGTACAAACTTTCGCGCGAGGATCGATTTCAATACTGAAAGGCTTCAGAAGCGTGCTCACATCGCTATTCATCTTATTCCAGTCGATGAATCCCCCGGGAAGAAGCGGCTCGCGGCCGATGAAAACATTCTCTGCGACGCTGAGGTACTGGATCAGGTTGAGTTCCTGGTAGATGACCGTAACGCCGGCATCGAGCATCGTCTTGATACCGGTAATCGTCATCTTTTTGCCCTTGATCCAGATTTCGCCTTCATCAGCCTGATAGAGGCCGGAAAGTACCTTCATCAGTGTTGATTTGCCGGCTCCATTTTCTCCTACAAGTGCATGGACCTCACCCGGATAAAGATCGAAATCGACCGATTTCAGTGCTTTGACGCCAGGAAAGGATTTGCTTATGCCTTTCATGGACAAGACGGTTTGCATTGTATTTTCCTATGCTCAATAAAAATCCGGGAAAGGCAAGGCACGTGGCCCAGCTTTTCCCGGTGGTTTTCAGTGTGCTGCTTGCTATTGCTGATTCGAGTTATTTCGTGACAGGCAGCGGGCTGATGTAGACTACTTTCTTGGCGGGTTCTTTCTTGTCCCTGATCTTTGCGACGAGAGCTTCAAGAGCGAGAGACGCCTGCTTTCCAGGGAACTGGTCGATTGTGGCGTCGAGCTTTCCTTCCTTCATGTAAGCGAAAGCATCGGTGGTCGCATCAAAGCCGATCGTGACTTTGGTCGCAGGGTTGATTCCTGCGCCAGCCATGGCTTCGATTGCGCCAATGATCATTTCATCGTTCGCGCCGAACACCGCATCGAATTTCGGATAGACCTGGATCAGGTTTTCCATGACGGTCTGGCCTTTGGAGCGACCGAAATCTGCCGACTGGGAAGCGAGGATCTTGACATTGGAGGCTTTCATGATCTCATCGAAACCAGCCTTGCGGTCCACGGCGGCAGAAGCGCCCGGTGTGCCCTCGAGCTCGATAACGGTGCCCTTGTTGCCGAGTTTCTCGATGATGAAGCGTGCAGCTGCCCTGCCGCCTTCGACGTTGTCAGCACCGACATGGATGAGGACCTTGTCGGTATTGGCTTTCCGGTCCACTGTCGCGACCGGGATTCCTGCCTTGACCGCGTCTTCGATCGCCGGAACGAGAGAATCGGAAGTAAGCGGGGAGATAAGAATGCCATCCACTTTCTGAGCAACGAAGCTTTCCATGGCGGCCATCTGCTTGTCCGATGCGTTCTGTGCATCGATGAAGAGGAGCTTGATGCCCAGCTTCGCGGCGGCGGCTTCAGCATCCTGCTTCATGGTTACAAAGAAGGGGAACTGAAGGCCGGGAACTGTCATACCGATCACGATCTGCTTCTGGGCGAATACCGTGGCCGGTACCAAGGCGGCGATAAGCATTGCTATCGCGATTACCTTTTTCATAGTTGCCTCCTGTAAAGACGATGTTTCCAAACTGCAATTATTATTGGACGACTTTTGCCGGTTGTCAATGAAAAAAGGCAAAAATCGTCATGACATCGATTGCACAATCGATTGCAGACATAGTTGTACACCAGGCAAAGTCATATTAAATAATATATTATTAAATATAGAATAATCAATAATAATAATTTTCTTGACAATATGTGATTTCCATAATATCGTTAATGCAATCGATATCATAATGGATTAGGACAGGAGTGAAAGAGTGGCTTCATTGAAAGATGTCGCACGCCTCGCCGGCGTATCCACATCGACCGTATCGCGGGTCATCAACAAGAATATCCCCGTATCCGAAGAGACCACCGCTCATGTGGAGAAGGCGATACGCGACATAAATTTCAAGCCGAACCTGGTCGCCCGCGGCCTCAGAATGAAGAAGGCAAAGCTGATAGGCATCGTTATTCCGGAATTCCAGCATGAGACCTTTACGTCTTTTGTGCGATTTACGGAAGAGTATGCGGAGCTGAACGGCTATAATGTCATCATCGGCTGTACAAACTCCAATTACGACAAAGAAGAGAGGCTGCTCGAAAACCTGCTTCGAAGGAATATTGATGGCATCATCTTCGCCAGGATTTCGGACAAGAGCCACACCCTCAAGGTACTGGACCGAACACAGCTTCCCGCCGTCATCATCGACCGCACGCTGGAAAGGGAAGACATTCCCGCCGTCGTCATCGACAACTATGCGAGCGGAAGGATCGCGGCAGAACACCTGCTCTCCCTTGGCCACAGGAATTTTGCCTGCATTACCGGTCCGCTCGACATCGCCATCGTCCGCGAGAGAACAGCCGGCTTCTGCGAAACGATAAAGGCGGCTGGCGGAACAATTGAAGACAAGGCTGTTGTGGAAGGCAACTTCAAATATGATTCAGGAGTCCGGGCGGTCGATTTCCTTCTCGATTCCGGGAAGAAGTTCACCGGAATCTGGGCCCAGAATGATTATATGGCGATCGGCGCAATGAACCGGATGGCCGAGCGGGGGCTCAAGGTGCCCGACGAGGTCTCGGTCATGGGTCTGGACAACATCGAGACTTCCTGGATGCTGCGGCCGAAGCTTACCACTATCGCACAGCCTTTCCGCGAAATCTGCAGGAACGCAGTCGATATCATAATTCGGCTCAGCCAGGAAGGAAGTCAGGAAGAGAACAAGGAAAAAATAAAGGTTGTTCTTCAGCCCGAACTGGTTCTCCGGGAAACAACAGCCGCGCCTCCGGCGAAAAAGCCGGCATAAAGAAAGCACAAAGAATTAGTACGGCCTAAGGAGGTTCATATGGCCAATGAAAGAAAAAACATCGAAAAAGCCCTGAACGAGGGCAAGGGCGTGTTTCGCCTCGAGCCTAACTGGGTGCCGCGTTCGTTCTGCATTCCTGGAAGGCGCCTCAAACTGCACCCAAATGATTACTATGCCTATGGAGCGAATCGAGGCGGCATCGATGAGCGCTGGTTCGCATCCACGACCAAGGCGGACAACGGCCCGCTCACCACGCCTTTCGAAGGCCTCTCGTTCATCCATGTCGAAGGCGGGGACCATGTCCTGCTGCGCGACGCGATCGAGATGGCGGGGAAAGAGATACTCGGTGAAGCGATCATGAAAAAGCATGGCGGATGGAGAGCCTACTCGAAATTCTTCGACAACCAGGAACCACTCCCCCACCACGTGCACTTTACCGACAAGATGGCCGCAAACGTCGGCCGCGCCGGCAAGCCTGAAGCCTATTATTTCCCCAAGCAACTAAACAATCATGGCGGCTGGTTCCCCTACACCTTCTTCGGGCTCAACCCCGGGACGACGCCGGACGACATCAAGCATTGCATCACTAACTGGTACAAGACCGACAACAACATCCTCTCCCTGTCAAAGGCATACAAGCTGCAGCCAGGCACTGGCTGGGATGTTCCGCCCGGAATCCTGCACGCTCCGGGGTCGCTCCTCACCTATGAGCCGCAGAGAGCGTCGGATGTATTCTCCATGTTCCAGAATATCGTCTGGGAGGCCTACACGCCGAGGGACCTGCTGGAAAAGGACATCCCCGAGGACAAGAAGAACGATCCCGACTACTATGTCCAGCTCCTCGATTGGGAACTCAACACCGATCCACTCTTCTTCGAGCACCGCTACATGCCGCCCAAACCCTGCAAACCACTCGAGGAGATGAGGGCTGAAGGCTACCAGCAGATGGACATCGTCTACAAGTCCAGCTATTTCTTCGCCAAGGAGCTGACGGTTCTTCCCGGCAAGTCAGTGCTCATCAAGGACCTCGCACCTTACGGCGCCATCGTCATCCAGGGCCACGGCAAGATCGGAGATCTCGACATCGAGTCCCCCGCCATGATCCGTTTTGGCCAGATGACACAGGACGAGCTTTTCGTCACCGAAAAGGCCGCAAAGGAAGGCGTTCGCATCACCAACCTCAGCAGCACCGACGACCTCGTCATGCTGAAACATTTCGGACCAGAAGTCTGAAAAGAGGCAAGAAATGAACCCGAAGGTGGAATGCACACAGGCCGAGTATTTTGGCCGTAAGTCAGTCATCATGTCAAATGACAAGATCAGGACGGTCGTCGAGAACCAGGGCGGCATGGTGCCCGAGTTCAGCCTGAGGCTGGGCAAAGGCGGCATCAATGCGCATTGGGTCCCCGATTTCCGTGAGAATTCGGGAGCGCCCTGGTCCGAAAAACAGAAAAAATACTGGAAATCGCACATCCTCTACGTGCTTGCAGGTGACTTCCCCTGCATGCCCAATTTCGGTCCCGACTGCGTCATCGACGGTGTCGAAATGCCCTCGCATGGATGGGCGGCCAATGAGAAATGGAATCTGCTGTCGGCAAAGACGACTGGCGAAGGCGAAACTGCCATCGCGCATTTCGGACTGGAGAGCCCGGACAACCGCATGCCCCTGAGCTTCGAGAAATACGACATCGTCGTTGCAGGGCAGCCAGCCTACTACTCAGTCATGAAGATCAGGAACAAGGGAGACAAGCCGATACTCATCAACGTGACGAGGCACAATACGCTCGGGTCCCAGTTCCTTCAGAAAGGCTGTCGCATCTTCCTCAGCGCCGACCGCTTCATGACGTCGCCCATGGGCACTGAGTTCGACGGCACGGGGAGGCTCGCCCAGGGTGCGGAATTCGATTCGCTTGAAAAGGTTCCGCTGCGCGCCGGTGGTTTTGCCGACATCAGCGTGGTGCCAGGAATGGTAGGCGCGACGGACTTCGTCACGGGCGCCATTTCAAAGGACCGCAACCTTGGCTGGAGTTGCGTGGTCAATCCCGCGCTCAACCTGGCTTATGTCGCTTTCTTCCCGGGCTGCAAGGGACTTGTCGGCGACGAAATCGCCCTCGGCTTCAACGACCTGTGGCTGCAATACGGCGGCAGGGATTTCACACCCTGGTCCTTCAACGAAGGCGGTGCCGACAGGACATTCTGCCTTGGAACCGAAAACGCCGTGGGGGCCTTCGCAAACGGCCTGCCCTATTCGCGTGAACACCCCGAGCTGCTCGGCAATCCGACCCTGGTAAACATTCCCGCACAGGGGCAGAGAACACTCTGCTACGGGGTGGCATTGGCCAAGTTCGACCCGAGCTTGGCGGCGGGGTCCGTCAGTGACATCGAATCCGATGCGGGCAGCATGATTATCAAGGGCGATGGGCGTTCCCAGCGCGTGCCTGTCGATGCTTCGTTCGAATCGATACGGAGCCTGGTGAAAGCACAGGGCTGACCAGTGGCCCTGACCTTGAGCGCTTGCCCCGGAAGCCGAGAAGTGCGCAGTATAGGGATTAGAAATTAAAATTTTGACTTGACAGCCGGCCGGGAGCATAGTAGCTTCAAGTCCACACAGGGAG
>JAJFUL010000235.1 GCA_021372425.1 Spirochaetaceae bacterium | reverse complement strand
GGCACGTTACGAACACATGGCCATGCCGAAGGGGTTTGCGGCGACCTATGCCGATTTCATGCGGTCTTCGTCCTGCTTCAACGGATGTTTCGCGCCAGGAGGAGCGAGCGGCCAAGGTGCCGGCAAAGCGGGCGCCTGTTATTCGGCCTGCCACAATGCATGTCATGACGCCTGCCACTCCGCATGTCACTCGGCTTGTCATTCAGCCTGCCATTCGGCGTGCCACTCGGCCTGCGTATCGGGGAGCGCACATTGAAAACGAGGGCAAACAAAGAGGCGGCTGTTTTCCCCGGCGCCGCGGGCAAAACGCCGGACAATGTGCAGGCCGACGTGCAGGTCGGCGCACCAAACCTCGATTGGATATACGCCTTCTGGGCCGGCATCCGCGACTATGTCTATGTGCGCGAAGAAGACAATGTCGTCATACTCCCGCCGAACAAGGTCTACAAGACGAACTCGACAGGCATCCAGGTCCTGCGCTATCTCGACGCAGGTGGCCGTTTCGAAAAGGACAGCCACTTCACGCCCGCCATGCTTCATGACGTCGGGCAATTCATGAGTGACATCCGCGACATCGGGAAAGGCATGGAAGTCACGACCGACATGGTGCCTTACGATTTCGATTTTACCCGCCTGCCAATCCTCGGCGAAATCGCCGTCACCTACCGCTGCAACAACAGTTGCCGGTTCTGCTATGCGGGCTGCGGCTCGGAGCAGGGCTGCACGAAGGGGCATGTGAAGGATTCGAGTCTGCGCGATCTCAAGAAGATCATAAAGATATTCCGCCGCGATGCGAAAATACCATTTTTCTCGTTTACGGGAGGCGAGCCGCTTCTGCGCGACGACCTTGAAAGAATGATCGTCTACGCAACGAGCCTCAAATTGCGCGTCAACCTGATAACGAATGCTACGCTTGTGACGCCGGAAAGGGCGCATTCGCTGTATGCTGCAGGCTTGAGGACAGCGCAGGTGAGCGTGGAAAGCCCGGAACCGGCTGTGCATGACGCGTTGTGCGGCGTAGATGGTGCATGGGAAAGGACAATGTGCGGCATAAGGGCGCTGCGTGGGGCTGGTATCACAGTGCAGACGAATTCGACCCTCACGAAGCTGAACCGCGAAAGTCTCGCTGACATGCCGGAATTCCTCGCTTCCATAGACGTTGGGCGATTCTCGATGAATCTTTATATCCCGCAGCCCGATAGCCCCCACGCGGCCGAGCTTTTCGTGCCGTATTCCGAGACGGGAAGCTTCGTGGACGATATCAGGGAGAAGGCGATGAAAGCAGGCCTTGTATTCTTCTGGTATTCCCCGACCCCCTTGTGTATCTACAATCCCGTGGCACGCGGCTTGGGTAACAAGAGCTGCGCGGCTGCCGACGGCCTCATCAGCGTGGATCCTGCGGGCAATGTCCTGCCCTGCTCATCATACCCCGAGCCGCTTGGCAACCTGCTTGAGGAAAAATTCAGCGATGTATGGTTTTCGGGCAGGGCAGCGCATTTTAAGCAGAAGCGTTATGCGCCCGATCTCTGCGTCCAATGTCCTTCCTTTGTGGCGTGCCAGGCCGCCTGTCCGCTCTATTGGGCTTATGCGGGCTATGGCGAACTGGAAAAAGCGAAAATGGAGGCAGTCTGATGGAATATGATTTTTCACGTTTCAAGCTGAGCCTCGGATCGAGGCTTGCGCTTGCTGCAGGCCTCTTCGCGGTCGGCGCCCTCCTGCAGATCGCCTTTCATTGGGGCTTTGTTCCCGGAATCATCGTGATTGTCGTCGGTTACCTTCCTCTCATGCTCAAGAAAGTGACGAACAAGCCAAAGGATCAGGGGCTTGAGGAATGGCGGCCTGTTTCTATGTCAGAAATAGATCGCCTGGCCGACACGCTTCGCGAATCGAAAAAGATGCGAAGCAAAAGTATGGGATCGACGGCCATCATGATTGTGATCACGGTGGTGGTGCTTGTGGCCGCAGGCATTTCAGCGCTCCTAAATTCTGATGTAGCGCTCGCGATTTTCGACGGCTGGCTCTTCGCGGTGCCTGCACTCTTCTTCGGGCGAGTCAAGGCTTTTGTCCCCAGCGAGCTCAGCATGAAGATGCCTTGTTACCAGGCCATTTTTGCGGAGGAGACGCCCGCGGACATTGTCGTGACGCCTTATCTGCGCTTCGACAAGGATGAACAGGGCAGGGACATCCCCGAAGACATCAGACTCATGGTCGAGCCGCGGCGCAAGCCTGCCGATTTCGTCGGTGTGCAGTTCCAGACCGCCATCAACAACGGGCCAAACGGTCCTGTCCCCTATATGTATTCGGTCATGCTGACGCAGGGCAAGGGAGAAACCTGGC
>JAJFUL010000232.1 GCA_021372425.1 Spirochaetaceae bacterium | reverse complement strand
GTAAAATCATGGACCGATTCAAATTGAATCGCTCCATGGCATCAAGATTCTTCTCCCGATCAACGAACAACATACCGCCGGGACGCTGCGCGGCTGATTTCAATCTGGAAATGAAAAGTTGTACCTTAAGTTCCGCGTCTGCCATTAGAATATTCCTATTTTTGGTATTAATCAATACCAAAATTAAACTTTATTCTCTAATTAGCCAAAAAGTTCCCCTGGTTTTGCGCGGGGCACCTCTTTCGATAGTCGCAGTATCTCTGGCCAGCTCTGGACGAGGCTGTTGTAGGAAAGAGCCTCTTGGGGGCGCCTTTTACGTTCGCAGAGATTGTAAAGCCGGTAGGCCAGGTCTCTTGCAGTCTCGACATCGCTGCCGATGGCAGCAACAAGATGCGCAGCCGCGGTCTCGCCTCCGGATTCCAGCGCGCGGATGAGCTGATGCGCGATTTCCCAAGCGGAGATGCGGGGGCTGACCTCGGGATTCCAGGTAGTAGAGAGCTCGGCGGGTTTAAGGAGTCTTACTTTGCCCTGCTTCGAAAAAAGGATGCAGGCATCAACCAGGCTCGAAACGGAGGTATCCTTGGCTCGGGCGAGTACGTCTGCCACGCCGAATTCGCCTTCGGAAAAGCCGTACTGCTCGAACCAAGCGAGCGCAAACCTGCTATCGGTATCGTAGTCACCCTCCTGCTCGGCCAAAGGTTCGTCGAGCACCTGGTTGATGAGCGTAAGGGCCTGCCGGACGCTGAGTGGTTTGTCCTCTGAATCGAGGACTTTGGCGTAACTCGTATAGATTGCCATGCCGGGGCCAATGGCGGCCTGGGCAAGGTCTACCGGCGCAATGTTGCCCTTCTGAAGCTCGGCGAGTGCTGCGGGAAGCTCAGCCTTGAGGCGAACGATGAATTCCCTTCGCGTAGTGACAGGCGCGTCAGGATTGCGCCTGCGGCAGACGAGGACGATGCTGGAGGCCAGGGCACTCATTTGCTTTTTCAAATTGCCCGTATATTCAGTTCTCATAGGCCATGTACCAGAGATAGAGAACCCAGATTTTATTACAGCCTCAAGGAAGGTCTCCCAGCCTGTATTGGTAACGCCTTCGCTGCTTTGATTTTCCGACTGCTTAAAGGCATAATATATCGTCACAGGGAAAGCGGGATGTGCTTGCACGACTAGCTGATTCATTGCCTTAGTCATGCCGTCTAGAAAGAATTGTTCCGCTTCTTCCTTGTTTTCATGACGATAAGGTGTCGCGACGAGTTCATCACTTTTAGGAGTAGAGAGAGTAGAAAAGAGACTAGGGAAAATAGACCTTAATGAATGTCGAAGCCAGATATAAAAGAAATCAGATAAATCGGCATAGCCAATATTATCGTAATATGGTGGATCAGTTGAGACGATTTTATCCTTTGCAACTCCTTGCCGTTGAGCATCAGTACAAGATGAAAACCCATTGTTCCATAATCCTAAACTCTCAAGCATTTGTTCTGCTTGTTCAATCCCAAGGTCCCAATTCCCTGACGATGTACTGAAAGGATTTGCTTCAGTAAAATCCCATACCATCGGGATTGCTTGGCGACTGAATGTGGAAATCATTTTTTCAGTACTCGTGCTCCAAGCACAAATTGAAGACCAGTAATTTGCGCCTTTATCTATCGCAAATCCCAAATACACACCCACGGCCTCGGCATACGCTTGCGCACCGGTGCCACCCGCTTCGAGGCCGATGCCATCGTTCTTCAGCCCTGCGACGATCGCGTCCTGTTCGATGCGCGGGATTGCCTCCTGCACGAGGTCGGAGAAAGTGTCGAGAGCCACGAGCTGGCGAGAGGTGAAAAGGTCAGCCCAAGTGAAAAAACCATAACCACGACCGCTAACCAGGTTACTTGTTTTACGATTCATTGGCATATCCGGCTTCCACTCTGGCTTCGCCTCGTTAGCCACTGTTTCGTGCTCCAGGGTTGGTGCAAGATAAACTCGTCCACCGTCTCCTTCAGCAACGATAGCCATTAGTTTTGCACCCATACGACCAGCCATGCTCTCTGACTTGATGTAGGGGTCATTGATGACAGCGTTTGACAACAGACAGCAGAAGTTTGCGCCTCGAGCTAGCTTAGTACCATTCTTCGCCGCTTCCATATCCTTCGGCTTCCCCACTTTCACCATAAACCGATACCCACCATTCTCGATGACCGGTTCGACATAGGCTTCTTTCCCGGGCTTGGTGGAGAGCATAAAGGTGCTCGCCAGCGGCACGTCGATATTCGCGAAGGCTGGATTAGG
>JAJFUL010000223.1 GCA_021372425.1 Spirochaetaceae bacterium | reverse complement strand
TGCTGCGAGATCGACCATCGACACGAGCATGCTCAAGCAGGAAACGATCGCGCTGAGCATGGGCCAGGGGCAGGGCTATATCAACGGGATTCCATACAGGGACATGGAGAACGCCTTCAGCATCCATTCCGATGATCCCCGGCCCATGCCGGACGGCATGGGACCCTCCTGGGAGGTCTGGAATGTCGTCAACAACAGCGGCATGGACCATCCCTTCCACCAGCACGTCGAGCGGGTGCAGGTGCTTTCGATCAGCGGAGCGGATTCGTACTATCCGCCCTATGCATCCATCCCTGCGTGGAAGGACACGGTACTGATCCCCAAAATGGGCTCCGCAAAGCTGCTCGTTCCGGTAACCGATTTTGACGGAACGACCATGTTCCACTGCCATATCATGGAGCACGAGGACATCGGCATGATGGGCGTGTGGCATCGGGGAATGAATATGCCGATGCCCTGAGGCGCGGCAGTCGAAGCGTGTCATGCACCCTCAGGGGGAAAAGGCTATCCTGTTCGGACAGGGAAGCGGAGCGAAAATCGTTTCCCGCGGATGCGAGAGATGCAGGTGCGGGCCAATGTGGCGCCGCACCTGCCCGTCTGAGCGAATGCTTCCCAGGGGGATCGCGCCTCCCGGGAAGGGTTTGGTGATGGTGCGTGATAAGTTTTGCCGAAGGGAATGATTTTGAGGGAAGGTCGGGGATGCACGGGTGTCCGGAAGAGCAAGCCAACGCTCGCTCCGGAGCGGGCCGCAAAGCGGTGGCGCCCTCCGAGGGGTGAGAAAAAGAGTACCCCCTTGAGTTTTTCGTCATCGAGTGCAATGTACCAGCCAAAAACCGGCTCTTTTCACCCCGACGATGTAGTCTCGAATCATCGTGTGCCACATCAAGCAGGCACGGCCGACTGCTCGATAGCTCAACGCCCGCTCATGCCTTATTCCCAGGATCTCTCCTATCTTTCGCATGGGTAATCTCTCTTGTGGTTCTGCCGTCTTCACTCGCCCTGGGTCGATTTTTTTTGACGACTCAGAAATCTCTCCTGGTAGATTATCCAGCATATCCTCCGCTGCTCGACTCCGACTCCACCCCGATCGATGCAGTCCTTCCTATCGCACGTCCACAATCATTTGAGATCAGTGATCAGATTCAATGATATTCAGCGCCCGCTTTCAAGCGTATTCACTGCCCTTTCCTGTTCGGAATATGCAGCGCCGATGGCGTTTTTATCATGTTTCTTGTGTTCTTAGCCTTTTTGTGGCAGCATACTAAGCTATGCTCTGACTCTATAACACAGGAATTGCCTATCCAGAAGTGGAAGACGAACCTCGATTGCTGTATAAGCTTCGGAATTTTGGAGATTCATACTGGAGAATTTTGCTGCACACAACGATCTGATTTCTGCCCGGAGTAGTAAAGATGGATTCACCCTTCCGAATCGAAGCCTCCATCATCACGAAGGTATCCTTCGCATCTCAACAGAATTCAATCCGAGTTCTTCGTGACCTCAGAATCATTAACCAAAGCAATCTTTCTTTTGATGACCTTGAACTATCGGCTGATTCCTCGCCACTCTTTTTCAAGACTTCAATGTGGCAGATTTCCCACGTTGCTCCTGGCCAGTGCTTCAGAATTCCAAACCTTGACCTGGAGTTGGATCCGGGCGCACTTTCGCGAATGAGCGAGGCCGAAAAGGGTTCCGTTCAGTTCTTTTTGAAGAAGGGTCCCGATGAACTCGGCAGTCTGAATCTTCCGGTCGAGCTACTAGCCAGGAATGAGTGGGGCGGTATCGGGTGTTTTCCAGAACTTGCAGCGGCTTTCGTCCAGCCCAACGACCCGGCAGTGCAGTGTGTCCTTGGCAAGGCAATCGATATCCTCAAGAAGCACGGTAAAGACCCACTACTCGCCGGATACACGGAGGGAAAAGAGAGAGTCTGGGACCAACTTGTCGCGATATGGAATGCGGTATGCTTCCAAAGAATAGGCTATGTGCTTCCACCAGCAAGCTTCGAAGAAAAGGGGCAGAAGGTTCGCTCTCCTTCCCAGGTGATAGAGGCGCGGATAGGGACCTGTCTTTACCTGACAATGCTTTTTGCCTCCTGCCTGGAACAGTGTGGACTCCACCCTCTCGTTATTTTCATCCAGGGTCATGCATTCGTTGGCTGTTGGCTCGCAGAGGAAACCTTTTCCAATACGATTATTGACGATATAACGGCCATTCGCAAAAGAGTGCACCTTCAGGATCTGTTACTTTTTGAATGCACTTTGGCAACACAGCAGAAAGAAGCGGTACCATCTTTCAAATGGGCCTGCAAGCGGGCAGAAGACCATATAACTGAGGATAAAGAGGGGTCTTTTCACCTTGCTGTCGATGTTAAAAGGGCCAGGATACATCGCATCCGGCCATTGGCGCTTGCTGAAGAAGTCAAGCCTCAAGAACCGACGGAAAGAGTTGATGAAGACGCCCCCGAGAACATTTTTGATGAAGCACCTAATTTCATAATCGATGTTACCTCTTCGCGTTCTGAGCCAAAGGAATCTGCGACTCGTCTCGAGCGTTGGCAACGGCGTCTTCTTGATCTTTCGCTTCGCAATAACCTGCTCAATTTCCGGGCGTCAAAAAGGGTAGTTGAGTTGGTTGCACCCGACCCGGTGATGCTTGAAGACATTCTGGCCGATGGTGAGCGACTCAGAATACTCCCCTCTGTGCAAGACGGTGATCCACGCGAGTATTCGCTGTACGGCGACCGACATCAGGAGAACTTGATCGAAAGTCAGGCTTGCGATGCGCTCAAGAACGGGCAATTGCTGTCGCTTCTTGCCCGGCATGAGTTGGATGGCAGGCTTCTTGAGCTATACCGGACAGCGCGCAGTGCCCTTGAAGAAGGGGGCGCCAATACTCTCTTCCTTGTCATGGGTTTTTTGTCCTGGAGACAAAAGGAACGCGATACTTCCTGCAAGGCCCCGCTGATACTGATTCCGGTTAAGCTTGAGCGCCGTAGTATTCAGTCCGGATTTCAGCTCTCACTCCATGACGATGAGCCTCGATTTAACCTGACTCTCCTGGAGATGCTTCGCAAGGATTTCGAAATCACCTCCCTCGATGGTTTTGAAAAGGAATTACCGAAGGATCAGCATGGACTTGATGTTCTTGCTATCTGGCGAACCGTTCAGACTGCTCTCAAAGATATACCTGGGTGGGAGGTCATGCAGACCGTCTCGCTGGGAATATTTTCCTTCGCCAAGTATCTTATGTGGAAGGATCTTGCGGAACGTACGGAAACGCTGAAGGAAAATCCCGTGGTCCGCCACCTGCTGGACACGCCGTCAGAGACGTATCGCGACGGGATAAACTTTCTCGATCCGAAGGAATTGGATCAGAAAATTGCTCCGCAAAACGTTTTCTGCCCACTTCCTGTCGATTCTTCCCAACTTTCAGCTGTTGCCACTGCAGCGCAGGGTAAGGATTTCGTACTCATCGGCCCGCCGGGAACCGGGAAGAGCCAAACAATTTCGAATATGATTGCCCAGTGCCTTGCCCGGGGAAAGACAGTGCTTTTCGTTGCGGAAAAAACGGCCGCTTTGAGCGTAGTGTACCGGCGACTCCAGGCGATCGGGCTTGGCGACTTCTGTCTTGAAATCCATTCGCACAAAGCAAGGAAAACGGAAGTCTTAGAGCAGTTAAGAAAAGCTTACGATGCCAGTGAGGACTTTGT
>JAJFUL010000196.1 GCA_021372425.1 Spirochaetaceae bacterium | reverse complement strand
GGCACTGCGATCAAGATCGATGGAGTCGAGCACCTCATCGTCAAGATGGCTGATATCCTCGCTGTGCTGGAATAATAAAGCCTACATAACCCTCAAGCATAAAAGGGGCTGTTCACAAAACCATGTGAACAGCCCCTTTTTATAGTCTTCAGGTTCTTGTAGGCTGGCGGAATCCGGTCCGGATCGTTGTCTGGAAATTATTCCTGAGGCTTCAGTATCTCGATGATTGCTTCCGGCGTGGTCGCATTCAGGATGGCCTGACGTTTCTCTTCGCTTCTGAACAGCATGCTGACTTCTGCGAGGAATTGCAGGTGAGGGCCGGTCTTCTCCGGGGGTGACAGGGTCATGATAAAAATACGGCAGCCTTGATGGTCCAGGGCATCAAAATCGATCTCATTATCAGAAATGCCGATACAAGCGACCAATTCATTCACCGCAGCGGTCTTTCCATGGGGGATGGCAATGCCATGCTTCATTCCGGTGCTCATGCGGGTTTCGCGTTCCTGCACCGAGGCTATCGCCTCTTGCCTGCTTCTAATGTTCCCGCTTGCCATCGCAACATCAACGAGCTGTGCGATGATTTCGTCTTTCGTCGTCCCCGTCAGATGCAGAGCAATCAGCTCAGGGCGCAATACAGTCATCAAGTCCATAATGTTTTATAGTAAAACGACGCTGCGTCATCGTCAAGCTCATAATGAATATTTATATGAATCGGGCTGCCGGGATTTCCTTGCGATTTGTCATGCGTTTTTCGAAGAGAGCTTCAGATGCCGCGATCCAGATCGAGTCGATGCATGAAGCGATCGCTGCGAGGATGAAACTTAGCGGAATCATTACAAGGTAGCCATTTTCGAAGCCTTTCCCAAAAAGGTAACAGAGGAATGCAAGGACCATTGCCGGCCCGTTTTGTAGGGAGCTGCTCATGAATACGGTTGCAAAGGGGATCGCAAAAAGCATCCAGAGCAGGTTGGCAAAGGAAACCCCCATGCGGGAGTAGGATGATATGATAATGACGAAAGAGCTTGCTGTAATGAAGGCCGTGCCGACCCTCCCGAAGAGCAGGCCTGCAGGCAGCAGTATCGAGTTGTGGCGTCTTTGCAGCCCGAGATTCTCGTGGACTGATCGCATGATCGATCCTGATGAAAATCTCAGGTCTCCGGAAGCCAGCGAAGCCAATGCGGCACCCAAGCCCGCATAAAGGATGGGGTAGGGGTTCTTCCTTCCGTTCAAGAGGAAAATCACCAGCGGCATGATCACGAGAATAAGAACCAGCGCTTCGAGCAGTAGTGTCTGCAGAAAAGAAGCGTACAGGCCGCTC
Source organism: Spirochaetaceae bacterium (assembly GCA_021372425.1). Classification (GTDB taxonomy): domain Bacteria; phylum Spirochaetota; class Spirochaetia; order Treponematales; family Rectinemataceae; genus JAFIHQ01. The sequence goes on along the minus strand of JAJFUL010000196.1, from coordinate 813 downwards.
GAAATAGAAGAATTCGCAAGATAGATGCCCCGCGTTGTAATTGGGATGAGCAGGATCTCGAGAATTTCCGTGATGAAGACATTGATAACACCCAGGATACTGGAGAGCGAATCGAGCACTGAGGCGAAGGGCTTGGCGACTGAGGAATCATGGGACATCGCCAATCCAATGACAAGAAAGAGGAAAAGGACCGGCACCAGGTATTCCCCTGAACGCAAAAAGACTGAGGCAAGATTCTGCGGAAAGATTTCGAAAACGGAGGAATTGAAATTGGGAACAGCCTGAGAGGCCGTGTCTGCCAAGAGAGGAACGTGGACTGGCAAGGCCACAAGCGCACCAGCCATGCCGGCTGCAGTGGCCGTCAGCAGCGAAAGCAGGTAAAAGCCACAAGCTTTCAGCGCGAAGCCCCAGAACTTCCTGTCTTCATAAAGCTTCATCGTTGAAAGCGAGAGGTTCACACAGAGCAGCGGAACAAGGATGTAGGCCCCGACGTGGATGGACAGCTCGGACAGCTTCGCAAGAACCCCTCCATCCTGTAGAAGCCCCGATGGCAGGATGAAGTAAAGCAAGGTTCCGAGCAACATGCCAATTGCATATTTAAGCCAGAGCTTCATTATGGGAACAGCATAGCCATGCCAAAGCCTGGGGTCAATCTGCGCCCGAATCGTTGACATTGTCGGCTCTTTGCTATAATGTCGCCAAAGGATCGGAAGTTGACCGCGTCCGGTTTTGTCTGACCCAGTAGCTCAGATGGATAGAGCGATTGCCTCCTAAGCAATAGGTCGGGCGTTCGAATCGCCCCTGGGCCATTAT
>JAJFUL010000176.1 GCA_021372425.1 Spirochaetaceae bacterium | reverse complement strand
TTCCATGTGAAGGAGATCATGCGTGAGCGGACCAGGGCGGAAAAATGCGTCTTCTTCTCGACCCATGTCATGGAGGTTGCCGAGAAGATTTGCGACCGCCTCGCAATAATCAGCAAGGGCAGAATTCTCTTCACCGGTACCCTCGATGACCTGCGCTCCCTGCGGAATGGGAAGGCTTCCGATGACAGCCTCGAACAGCTCTTCCTCCAGCTTGTCGATTCCGATGACTCACAGGAATAGGCAGCCAATGAAATCAAGATTCGCAAGTCTCGCATGGCTTTTTACGAGAACGACCCTGGACCTGTCGCTTCCTTCCAGGCGCGAGCTGAAGACCGCGAAAGGCCTGCTGAAAACCATGGGCATCCTGTTCCTGGCCGCTTTTGTCATAGTGGATATCGGCTACGTCCTGGTCCAATCGAGTCTCGCTCAATATGGCGCCCTAAAACCGTTGGGCCTGCAAAACATCATGCTTTTCAACGCTTCAACTTCGGCCCTCCTGATCGTTTTCGTCTTTTCCTTCCTCATGGCCCTATCGCTCTTCTCGAGTTCTGGTGCCGAGACGGCCTTCCTTTCGATGCCCATCCCGCCCGCCGAACTCCTCGCAGCCAAAATGCTCACGGTCTATCTGCTGGAATGCCTTTTCGGGATAATTGTATTTCTTGTTCCTGTTTTCATTTTCGGGATTAATGAATCCAAGCCTGGCCTGTTCTATCTTTGGGGCCTGCTGAACGCGCTTGTCTTGCCTGTCGCGCCGACGGCGCTTGCCTATGCCCTTCTCATTCCCCTCATGAATGCATCGAAAGTGTTCAGGAACCGCAATGTCATGCTTTATGTCGGCGGGTTTATCGGCGTCGCCTTTGCCTTGACATTCAATTATTATCTCCAGTCGAACATGAGTCTGGCGCCCGCCGATGCTGCCAGTGGGGCTGTCCTGGCAGGCGGCCAGGGAAGAAGCGTCGCCAATTCCCTTATTGCACAAATTGGCCGGATATGCCTGCCATCCCTGCTCGCTTGGAAAGCACTGAGTGCGGCTTCCTGGCCTGGTTCGCTGCTGGCCACACTCGGCAACCTGGGTCTCGGAGCGGCTATCGCCGTGCCGACGGTCCTTTTGCTCGGCAAGCCTTACGTGCACTGCCTTCAGCACTTCGGCGAATCGACGCTGACAAGGGAAAAGCCAAGAACCAGGACCACAGCGAAGAGTTCATCTCAAGCATACAGGCAGAAGCCCGTCATTTCCGCGCTCGTAGCGCGCGAATTCAAGCTCATGGACAGGGAGCCCACTTTTTTTCTCAACGGGCCCTTCGTGATCGTCCTGCTGCCGCTCGTATTCATTGTCATGTATTTTGCACAGCGGGCATCCCTTCAGGAGGCCGTGGCAGAGCTTTCCCCGTTGCTCGGAGGTCCGGCCGCATACCTGATTCCAGCCGCCTTCGGTGTCTTCCTGGGCACCTGCGCAAGCATTGCGGACACCGCAGTCTCCCGGGACGCAAAGACATTGAGCTGGATGAAATCGTTACCCATATCGGCGCGCCAGTACTTCGGTGCAAAATTCATCCACGCCGAACTGTTCTCGCTCACGGGCTCGGCTTTGGGCTGTGCCGTCACCGGCTTCTTTCTTTCCCTTGGAGCCGGAGATATCCTGACCGGCTTCCTGCTGGCGCTTGTCGCCTCTTCTTGCCTGAACCTGGCTGGGCTCTGGCTCGATGCGGCCATTCCCCGACTGAAATGGAACAATCCTGTCGCAGCCCTCAAGCAAAATCCAAATGTGCTGATCGTACTCTTCGCCACGGTCGGCATGACGGTCGGGATCGGGTACCTCTGTTCCATCCTGCAACTGCCTCGCCCTGGCTACGCGGTTGCCATCGGAGCTTTTTTCCTGGCAGCGGGGGTTGCGCTCGGCTGTGGCTTCGATCGCTGGTCCGCCACAAGATTCCGCAAGCTGGAGGCTTGACCGGACTGCTTGACCGGACTGTATGAAAGCCATGCACGATGGCCGTTATTCAATCTGAGGGAACCCGGTATTCGACCCAGCGGACCCTGCCGGCCACAATGGCCTCACGGATACTTTTCTCGACCCGTGAGAGGCTGGAATCCCCTGTTTTTACTTCGATGAAGACGATTTCTTCGACCTGACCGCCCGATGCGCCCGAAAATCCTACGAAATCCACGGGTTTGCCGACGAAACGGACATCCTGCGGATCACAGGGAAAATTCGGGAGAAAGGGAGCCACCTGTTCGGCGACTTGACCACCAAGCACGGCGCGCGAGCGCTTGAGTGCATCGCTGCGTTCCGCCTCGAGCTGGCCAGGGAGGTCTCTTTCGGATTCGAGCCTGCCATGTCTCCTTCCCAGCCAGAGGCCGATCAGAAGGCCGACGACGAAAAGAAACGCAACTGCCGCTATTGCCACGAGAAGAGTAACGCTTTGCTCGTTCATTGCCTCAAAGCATAGCGAACTATGGACGATTCGGCTATAATCCTTCCTTATGGCTTTTCTTTGCACTCAAGCGGATGAACTCTCGGGACAAGGGCTCAGATCCGGCGATCTCGATGCCGTCATCATCACGGGAGACGCCTATGTCGATCATTCATCGTTCGGAGCCGCGATCATTGGCAAAGTCCTCGCCGCCCGGGGCTACAAGGTCGGCCTACTGGCGCGGCCGGACCCCGACGACGTTTTGGCTTTCCGCCTGCTTGGCAGGCCGCGCCTCGCTTTCCTTGTGACGGCAGGAGCCGTCGATTCAATGGTCTCCAACTATACGGCCAACAAAAAGCCGCGTTCGGAGGACGATTACGCCCCAGGCGGCGACAAGTCGCTCTGTCTGCGCGGCGACGGCAGCATAGGGCCCGGCATCCGCAACCGCCCAAACGCGCGGCCGGACCGGGCGGTTATTGTCTATGCCACAATGTGCCGCCAGGCTTTCAAAGGCGTGCCTGTCGTCATTGGCGGCATAGAGGCGAGCCTTCGCCGTCTTTCCCACTACGATTACTGGTCAGACACGGTCCGCAAGTCCATCCTCCTCGATTCGAAGGCAGACATTCTGGTCTACGGCATGGGCGAGCGCCAGATCGTCGAAATAATGGAGCGCCTTTCAAGCCATGCAGCAGGCCGAACCGAAAAGGCAGGCCAAGGCCACGCCACAGCGGCCAGTCAAAACGGCAAGCCCGACCTTTCCGGAATCCGCGGCACCGTCTGGACCCACCATATCGGAACCGCCCCGGTCGAATCCATCAGGGCACAGATACCCGATGCCGTCATCCTTCCTGATTTTGCCAGCCTGGACGGCAGCACGCCTGAAGCCAAAAAGACATACGCCGAGTCCTTCGCTACCCAATACCGAAACGCCGAGCCGCTGTCGGCCCATACTCTCATCGAACCCTATGGCGACCGTGTCGTTATTCAGGAGCGCCCCGCCCTCCCCTTGAGCCAGGAGGAGATGGATGCTGTCTATGCCCTGCCCTTCGAGCGCCAGTGGCATCCTTCATACGAGCAGTTCGGAGGTATTCCCGCGCTTTCGGAAGTCAAGTTTTCGCTGACATCTTCCCGGGGATGCTTCGGCGCCTGCTCGTTCTGCGCCCTTACCTTCCACCAAGGCAGGAATATCAGTTCCCGGAGTCGGGAATCGATCTGCGAGGAAGCAAGGCAACTTGTAGCATTGCCCGATTTCAAGGGCTATATCCACGATGTCGGCGGGCCAACCGCCAATTTCAGAGTGCCTGCCTGTGACAAGATGGCGAAGACGGGTGCCTGCACCAACCGTCATTGCCTTTCGCCCGAGCCCTGCCCCCACCTCAAGCCCGACCACCGGGATTATGTCGCCCTACTCCGCGAGCTGCGCGCTATTCCTGGTGTAAAAAAGGTATTCGTACGTTCCGGTGTTCGTTTCGACTACGCCATGCTCGATTCCGACGATACGTTTCTCCGGGAGCTCGTGGAGCACCACATATCCGGACAGCTCAAGGTGGCACCCGAGCATGTGAATTCCAAGGTGCTCACCCTTATGTGTAAGGCGCCTCATCGCAGCTTTGAGGCTTTTTCGGAAAAGTATGTTGCACTGAACAGGGAGATGAGGAAGAAGCAGTACCTAATCCCCTATTTCATCTCGGGGCACCCGGGCGCTGGTCTGCAGGCGGCCCTGGAGCTTGCGCTTTACCTCAAGAAGACAGGCTTCGTGCCCGACCAGGTACAAGATTTCTATCCCACCCCGGGAACACTTGCGACCGCGATGTGGTGGTGCGAATTCAATCCTCTCGACGGAGAGCCGGTCTACGTGGCGAAGGGAGCCAGGGAGCGCGCCGAGCAGCGCGCCCTCCTGCAATTCAACAAACCACAGAATGCGGCCCTTGTCAGGGAGACCCTGCGCGCCATGGGCCGGGACGACCTTATAGGTAGCGGCCCATACTGCCTCGTGTCGCGCGGGCGGGACTCACGATGAGCACATTTGCATAGAAGCAGTATCCCTGGTTATTTCTCGGTGGCTGTCGTTGCTTTTTGTGGAAAAAGAGCGGTCTGAATCTATTATTGAGCAGCTTGGGCTTTTAAAAATACGTGGCAGAGTTTTCGGCCAAAATGGGGAGACTCTTTCCGGGGGCGAGAAACAGAGGATTTCGCTCGACAGGTTCCTGCTGAAATCCAATTTCGATTTCTTCGTTCTTGATGAGCCGTTCACCGCTATGGATGCGATTCTTGAGGCGGAGTGCACGGCTCTTCTAAGCCAAAAAATCTCAAGAAAACCGGGCATGATTATAACTCACAAAATACATCTGGCCGAAACATTGGCGAGCAAAATTGTTTACATCAGCAATGGCCGCGTCGAAGCATCAGGCAGCGCAAAGGAGCTTGTCGCAGGCTGCGCTTCCTACCGCAGTCTGCGGGACACATACTTCGCCAACGTGCTGAAAGACAGTGATCGCGTCGCGCCGACGTAACGCAGTCAGCGCGCGTTGACCGTCATTGCCTGGTCACGGTTCCTCTGTATTCAGGGTCGGTTTCCAAAAGCGTATTAAGCTTCATCACATTGATGCGGACAACACCTATCAGGCCTTTGGAAGCACGGGCCTGTTCGTTTATGGCTGCAACAAGGGCGCGGCGGGAGTAATCCGACAGGCCACGGGCTTTGGCGACCGTATTCACTTGTGCCAGCGCCGCATCCACGCTTATGTCGGGGTCGAGCCCCGAACCAGAGGCATAAAGCATCTCTTCCGGCGCCAGTGATCCATAGCTGCGCTCCCAGGTCACCTGCCGGTCTTCGACTGTTTTTACCAAGGCTGCGCTGATAGGTCCCTGATTCGAAGCTCCGGCGCCTATATATGTATAGTCGGTCGCGGAAGGGCGTGGATGGAAAAATTGCGGCGAATCAAATCTCTGCGCAAGCAGAGAAGACCCCCGCACTTTGCCATCGAGCACAATGAGGCTCCCGTTGGCTTTATCAGGAAAGATCAACTGCGCGATGCCGGTCACCACGGCTGGATAAACTATCCCCAGAAGAATGGTCATGACAAAGAGAAATCTTACCGATTTGAAAATTCTGGCAGGAATAGCAGGAATACGCATTTTCCCTCCTCTTATGCAAACCCGATGGCCACAAGCAGCATGTCGATGAGCTTAATCCCGACAAAAGGCGCGATTATTCCTCCGAGTCCATACAGGAGGAGATTCCGGCGCAATATGCCCGTGGCACCGTGAGACGGAGAATACTTTACGCCCCGCAGCGCCAGCGGGACGAGCGCGATTATGATGAGTGCGTTAAAAATCACTGCGGAAAGTATGGCGCTGTGAGAAGTCGCCAGATGCATTATGTTCAAAGCTTCGAGTGGTCCGGACAAAGCCGATTTTCCGGCGTAGAAACCAGAGAACACTGCCGGCAATATAGCGAAATACTTAGCCACATCGTTGGCGATCGAGAAAGTCGTCAGCGAACCTCGCGTTATTAAGAGTTGCTTCCCCACCTCCACAACATCGATCACTTTGGTGGGATCATTGTCGAAATCGACCATATTCCCCGCTTCCCGCGCGGTCTGCGTTCCAGAAGCCATGGCTATGCCAAGGTCAGCCTGGGCAAGAGCAGGAGCATCGTTGGTTCCATCGCCGATCATGCCCACAAGATGCCCCTCGGTCTGCGCTTTTCTGATCGCATCGAGTTTTGTTTCCGGTTTTGCCTCTGGTATGAAATCCGACACCCCAGACTCGGCTGCGATTGCCTGCGCAGTCAGACGGTTGTCGCCAGTTATCATCACGGTCTTTATTCCCATGGCGCGAAGCCTGGCAAAACGTTCTTTGATTCCTTCCTTGACAACATCCTTAAGATGAATGACGCCGAGTATGTGCACCCCCACGCTCACCACGAGCGGTGTCCCGCCCTTGATTGCTATTCGTTCACAAATTCCGTCTACATCCTTCGGTAAGTTTCCTCCCAAGGAAAGAACATATTCCTGCACTGCGGAAAAGGCGCCTTTGCGGACCGATCTCAGCGGATCAGCGGCGCCATCGGCCCCAACCCTGTCTATACCGCTCATTCTGGTAGACGCACTGAAAGGCACGAATATACCCTGGTTGTCGATCTGTATGTCATCGTAGTTTTCCCTTATGAAATAAACTATCGATTTGCCTTCCGGTGTTTCATCCGCGAGAGAGGCGCCAAGCGCCGCAGCAGCAAGCTCACGTTCGTCGATGCCGCTCACGGGAATTATTTCCACAGCGCGGCGGTTGCCATAGGTGATGGTTCCGGTCTTGTCCAAGAGAAGCGTGTCTATGTCTCCGGCAGCCTCAATTGCACGCCCGGAAAGAGCCATAACGTTTTTCTGCATGAGTCTGGATACGCCCGAAATGCCGATGGCTGACTGGAGGCTGCCTATCGTAGTCGGAATAAGGCAGACAAGAAGTGAAGTAAGTTCGATTATGGATAGGATATTAGGAGCCTTAGACTCTGCGGCTATGAAAGAAGAGAACGGATACAACGTCGTGACTGCGAGCAGGAATATGATCGAAAGGCTCGAGAGAAGAATGGAGAGCGCTATTTCGCTCGGCGTCTTCTGTCTCGTCGCATTCTCAACCATCGCAATCATCTTGTCGACGAATCCCGCGCCAGGATCCGCCGTAATACGTATGACAATGCGGTCGGAGAGAACCCTAGTCCCGCCGGTCACACCCGAGCGATCCCCTCCTGCCTCCCGGATGACAGGGGCAGACTCTCCGGTTATGGCAGACTCGTCAACGCTCGCAACTCCCTCCACAACTTCGCCGTCGCCCGGGATTATGTCGCCGGCTTCGCATACTACGTTGTCCCCTTTCCTTAGTTTGGACGAGGGTATCTTGACTATGGTACCATTCGCGCCTATTTTGCGTGCTACGACAGTATCGCGCATTGCCCTGAGCGAATTGGCTCGCGCCTTTCCCTGTACCTCGGCGGCGCTTTCCGCGAAGTTGGCGAATATGAGTGTGAACCACAGCCAGATTATAATCTGTAACTCAAAGGACCATGACGAGGCGTTTGTACCCTGAATAATACCCACGACGCTTATAACCGTACACAGGACCGTGCCTACCCACACGATGAACATGACTGGATTTTTTGCCTCGATACGGGGATCGAGTTTGCGGAACGCAGAGCCAAGCGCTGAAAAGAGCATATCTTTAGTAAAGCTATAGCCCTTCTTTTTGGACTTATCGGAGGTGCTCATAGTTTTACTCCTTGCAACATCAAAAAATGCTCAAGTATCGGCCCGAGCGTAAGAGCCGGAAAGTGCGTTAGGCCGGCCACTATAATAATGACAAAGAAAAGAAAAACTCCGAATGTCAGCGTATTGGTCCTAAGTGTCCCGCTGCCTTGTGGAACACGCTTTTTCGCCGCGAGACTTCCGCCGACGCCGAGCATAGGTACCATGACGCCGAAACGCCCGAGAAGCATCGCAAGGCCAACAGTCAAATTGTAGAAGACCGAATTCGCCGCGAGTCCCCCAAAAGCCGAGCCGTTGTTTCCTGCCCCCGAAGAATAGGCGTAGAGAATTTCCGAAAGTCCGTGCGGCCCGCTGTTCGCGATGCCGGCACGCCCGGCAGACAGAGAAATCGCTACAGCGCTCAAAACTAAAATAAGAAAGTTAGGGATGATGATCGCGATCATCGAAAGCTGCATCTCTCGAGCTTCAATTTTCTTCCCCAAATATTCCGGACTTCGCCCCACCATAAGGCCAGCAATGAAAACCGCCACAATGACGAGGGCGAGCATCCCATACAACCCGGAACCAACACCGCCAAAAATTACCTCTCCAATCATTATGTCGAACATGGCTATCATACCGGAGAGAGGCGAAAGCGAATCGTGCATGGCGTTTACCGCGCCGCACGAAGTGATCGTTGTAAGTACCGAGAAGAGGGCGGAGCCGGCTTTGCCGAATCTGTACTCCTTGCCCTCAAGCGTCCCCCACCTAAGTTCGGAAGTCAGTGATCCCCACACTGCAATGCTTAGAAGCACGAACATCACCATAAAAAGCATGTATCCTTGTTTCTTGTCCTTTACCATTGCGCCGAACAGAAATGGAAACGCAAATGGAATCAATATCTGGGCGAGCATCTCCAGAATATTGCTCAGCGGTGTGGGATTCTCAAATGGAAAGGCGGAATTAGGACCGAAAAAACCGCCGCCATTTGTCCCCAAATGTTTAATGGCTATCTGGCTCGCCGCCGGGCCAAGGGGGATCAATCCATTTTTGCCCTCGAAAGAGAGTGTGGGAACATAACCGGAGATACTCTGGACAACTCCCTGGCTCACTAGTGCGATTGCCAAAATGAGGGAGAGCGGCAAAAGAATATAGAGAACACTCCTTGTCATATCGGCCCAGAAGTTGCCGAGCCCTTCGCGAGAGTCCGTTCCCCGGGCAATCCCGCGTACGATTGCTACGGCAACCGCCATTCCTGCGGCCGCCGAGAGGAAGTTCTGTACGGCAAGTCCGGCGGCTTGGGCTAAGTAACTCAAGGAAGCCTCGCCGGAATAGGCTTGCCAGTTCGTATTCGTCACAAAGCTTATGGCTGTATTGAGCGCAAGATCCCACGCGAGCCCCGGATATTTTTGTGGATTGAACGGTAGGAAGCCCTGCCCTACGAGGATAAGAAAAAGCACCGCAATCGAGATAAAGCTAAATTCAAGAAGTGAGACCGTATACTGTTTCCAGTTCATTTGCTCGTGTGGGTCTATCCCTGTCACTTTGTAAATAAACCGCTCAAAACGGCCTAAAAACGCAAGAGGATGTGGCTTTCCTGCATAAACACGTTCCATGTAGGAACCAAGGAATGGCGCCAAAATGCACGCGCTGATGCCAACTATTGCAAGTTGTGCGATATCCGATGAATTCATGTCACACGCCCCCTAAAACTTGTCCGGCCGAAGGAAGGCGTAGACGAGATACACTAAAAGCGCGGCCGAAACGATCAGCCATACACACATGGAAATGCTCATTTTTCTCCCTCTCGCTCCGGTAGAAATATACATGCCGGTGGTGTCTTGGTTCCATATGAGTCTCGTTTGAGAATTCCACAATAGCGTTAGAAAATTATTAGAATTTTGTCGTGACATAGCCGGCGGTCTGTGTTTGCATGGACTAGGCGACAGTTATCCTATAAAATTTCATTATGAATGAAACGCAGGCCAGACCCGACCCAGATGAACTCTTGGCCCGGATCAATCACGAAAACTCAATCCCAAAAAATCCTACGCTGAAAATATTCCTTGGAATGGCAGCAGGTGTCGGCAAAACCTACGCCATGCTCCAGGAAGCCAGAACGGCCCGCGCACAGGGCACCGATATTGTCCTCGGTATCATTGAAACTCACGCGCGGCCAGATACGGCGGAACTCCTCGGAGGACTCGAAATACTCCCGCGACGGAGTGTCAATTACAAGGGCATCATCCTCGAAGAGCTTGACATAGATGCAGTAATCGCCAGGCATCCGGAA
>JAJFUL010000169.1 GCA_021372425.1 Spirochaetaceae bacterium | reverse complement strand
GTCCGGCAAAGCGAATGTTTCCGGAAATGTCGCCTCATAGCCGCTTTGTATTTCTTCGTAGCGGGCCTTGACCGGCTGGGTCAGCGCTTCCACATCCAGCACCGATGCTATTGACTGGCAGGGCATCAGTATCTGTGGAATAAATGCGATGACCGTCACAAAGGCCCCCGCATCTATGGTGCCCCGCTTGAAAGACGAGAGGCCTGCAAACACCAAAGCTAACATAGTCAATGAGGAAAGCACCTCATAGGATGAATTCCGAAGCAAGGCCATTGCCTGTTTTTTAGCGCTATAGGTGGCCACTGACTCGACCTGCTTCCCAAAGCGCTTAATTTCAGAGTCGATCTTTCCGAAACGGTGCAATGTTCGGGCAAGATCAAAATCGCTTTGTACCATGGCGCCGGCTTTGAGATTCTCCTGCATGTATGCTTCGGCATATTTTTTATCGAGGACGGTGACAAGAACGAGCAAGAGCATATAGAGGATATTTACGCCGATAATGACATATACAAGAGAAATGCTCCATTTCCCGACAATAAAAAGAATCACAATAAGCTGTATAAGCGAAAGTATCGATTCGCTGTATACCGAGCAAAGCGGGATCAGCATGGTTTCATCAAACACCATCATCCGGTACCAGCTAATGCCCTTTTTTAACAATACAGAAAAGCGATGCCCGAATACGCGCTCGAAAACCTTGAGCGACAGGCTTCTCCAGGCTTCGCCAGAGGCATATCCGCCAAACCGCGTGCTTGCAGTAAATACCAGACTCATCGCCAGAGCCAGGGCTAAACATACGATACTCTTTGCGTTAAGTGATTGCGTGTCTCCCGACATCGCCGTATTTATGAGTTCTTTTTGCGCAAGAGGAATAAGAAAACTAAGGCTCGACTGCAGGATAAAAAAGAATTCACCCGCCAAAAACAGCAACCAGCCTTTACGGGATATATTTCTTCTCAGGTACTCGATTGCGAGCGTTGTAAAACCTCCAAAGAAATGCTGGCCAGCATCCTAAGAATTTTTACTTATCAACCACAGTTTCCATAACCTGGGCACTTTACTTCATCATTTACTGGATCAGGTTTTTTTAGCAAAGCTTTTATTCGCGATGATTGTTCGTTAAGAAGTACAATACTCCTTAACAGAGTGTTTACGAGATATTCCTTGTTATCACGAACTTCAAAAATATTGAAGATGCTGTTTTTGTACTGCATTTTACTTACCTGGCAGAAAATACTATAACCGCTTTGCCACGTTGTCAACAAACAATATGAATAGGTCTTTATGGGGCTGCCACAGATAAAAAGTTAATCTTAAGGCCACAAAAATGGAGGTGGCGGGAGTCGAACCCGCGTCCTCAAGCGCGCGCCACGCACATCTACAGGTTTGTCTGTCCTATTGATTGTCGGGACGGAAAACGCGGAACAGCGCGCATTCCCATCCGTATTCCGGAAGCGATGTCCCCGGCAGGCCCCGGACTGCCCGCTAGGTTAAGCCCTGGTTGGGTTACAGACCTTTCCGACGCTCGGGGCATCGCCTCGGGAGGTCCGTCGTTCAGGCTACTTACGCAGCGAGAGCGAGAGTGCCGTTATCGTTGGCACATAAAGTTTTGCCGAAATCAGGAGCTCGGCATCTCCACCTGCAGCGCGCGACACGGACCGCACAAGTCGAAACCGGTGCACCCCCTGTCTGCAATCCAATGATACTGAAACAATCTTGTCAAAGCAAGGCTCTGTCGATGATGCCGCCACCCAGAACGAGGCCATCGGCGGAATAGATGACGACGGATTGGCCTGGAGCTACGGCGCGCTGCGGAATCTCGAAGTGCACCCTGATTCCTTCGGGCGAACCCGAAAGCGAGCAGGGGACTGGCTTGTGGTTTTGCCGGATTTTGGCCGATCCCCTGATCTCCCCGGGAATCGCCCGAGGATCCTGGAACCTGAAGTCGCGGCTCAGGAGGCCTTCGGAAAACAGACCTTCATTCGGACCCACGACCACCTGGTTCTTTTCGGCATCGAGCGACAGCACATAGAGCGCTGCAGTGCCCGCGCTTATTCCAATCCCGCGTCGCTGCCCGATCGTATAGTAGGGGAGACCGCGGTGGCGTCCCAGTACCTTGCCTGAAGAATCGACAATGTCGCCGGGCTTGGCTTGGTCAGACTCAAAAAGCGGGGCATAGTCGCCGCCCGCCACGAAATCCTGGCTTTCTGGTTTCTCTGCGGTTTCCAGTTCGTGAGCCCGTGCGAGCTTCCTGACCTCTTCCTTCGTCATTTCGCCCAGCGGGAACATGATCCTGTCCAGGCGAGCCGAATCGAGGCCATACAAGAAGTAAGACTGGTCCTTTGCCAAGTTGCTCGCCTGCTTCAGGTAGGTGATATCGCCGCGCTTCTCCGTTCTTGCGTAGTGGCCCGTCGCGAAATAATCGAATTCCATCCCGGCTTTCCGCGCACGATCGGCAAGAAATCCGAATTTCAGTTCCTTGTTGCAGACGATGCAGGGGTTTGGCGTCCGGCCTGCCCTGTATTCATCCCTGAAGTAATCGATGACAAAATGTTCATACTCATCAGACAGGTCGATGACATGATATTCGATGCCCAGTTTTGATGCCATCCGCTCGCAAGCGGCTATGTCCTCTTCCTCTCCGGGCCCGAAACAGGCATGCTTGAGTCCTTCCTGTATCTTGTAGGCTCCACGCCAGATTTTCATGGTGAGACCAATTACCGTGTATCCGGCTTCCACGAGCATCACTGCGGCAAGCGATGAATCCACGCCGCCGGAGAGCCCTACTGCAACCTTCGTTCTGCTGTTGTCCATCACGGCAGAATATACTATCAAAAAGCTTTTCTGTTCTAGCTTACTGACCCGGCAACTCAATAGTGGTGTTTTTCGCGATAATAGCCCGCAATGGCGGGCTATTATCGCGAAATGTGTGCACTGTCTTGTTGCCGGGTCAGTAAAGGCCGATAATGTGATGGGGCGACTCTCCGGCGGCAGCCTTCATGTGAAATGCAGATGTTTCAGCCAATTCTCACTAAAAAAATGAAAGAAGCGCATTGTTTCTTTTGAGCAATAAATATAGAATCCGTATAATAAATAATCTTGCTTTTTTCAGGACAAGGAGCGGCTCGAGATGCAGGATGTATTCATTGGTTTCACTTCCATTACCTGGCAGATGATAGTCATGTACCTCATCGGGGGGCTGCTGATCTGGCTTGCAATCAAGAAGGAATATGAGCCGATGTTGCTGCTGCCGATTGGCTTTGGCGCCATCCTTGTGAACCTTCCGCTCTCTGTCGTTTGGGAGCATGAAGGCACGGCAGGTTTCCTCAAGGTCCTTTACGATGGCGGCATTGCCAACGAATTGTTCCCCATCCTCATCTTCATCGGCATCGGGGCAATGATCGATTTTGGTCCGCTGTTCAAAAACCCGCTGATGATCTTCTTCGGTGCGGCTGCCCAGCTTGGCATTTTTGCCACGATGATCATAGCAACGCTGCTTGGTTTTGATCTGAAAACCGCGGCCAGCATCGGAATAATCGGTGCCGCCGATGGCCCTACCGCCATATATGTAGCAAGCAAATTCGCCAAGAATTACCTGGGACCGATATCGGTAGCGGCCTATTCATACATGTCGCTCGTTCCTCTGATCCAGCCTCCCGTCATCCGTGCCCTGACAACCAAGGAGGAGCGGACAATCCACATGGCCTATCACGAATCCAATTCTCCGAAATGGTTCAAGATCCTTTTCCCTATCCTGGTCACGATGACATCTGGATTTGTAGCGCCCATTTCGGCACCCCTGGTGGGCTCCCTGATGTTCGGCAACCTCATCCGTGAATGCGGCGTGCTGGAACGCCTATCCAAGACGGCACAGAATGAGCTTACCTACCTGGTGACGCTTCTCTTGGGCATTACCATCGGCGCCAGCATGAGGGCTGACCAATTTCTCAATTTAAAGACCCTGTTAATCATGGGGATGGGTTTGCTGGCCTTCGTGTTCGATACAGCTGGCGGTGTACTGTTTGCCAAATTTATCAACCTCTTCCTGCCCAAGGAAAGGAAGATCAACCCGATGATAGGCGCCTGCGGCATTTCGGCCTTCCCAATGTCCGCCCGCGTAGTCCAGAAGATGGCCCAGGAAGAGGAGAAGGGCAATATAATCCTCATGCAGGCGATCAGCGCCAACGTATCTGGCCAGCTCGGGTCAATCATAGCTGGTGGTCTGATACTCGCTTTTGTTCCTCTGCTTGCTCCATAAAAAGAGGTCAGCAATGGATAACCTAATAGAAATGCTTCGAAATTCGTCCACGACCATGCAGGCCGTGGCTGTCAGTATTGGCGGGCTTATCGGCGTATTTGCAACGCTTGGATTCTTCTGGTTCCTTATCTGGTTTGCCGGGAAAATAGGCAAAGGCGGCAAAGAATCAAAAGCCTAAAGTTATTCTGCCTTGACCAACTTGACTGCCTTGGCGAGTTCTTTGCCTCTCTTGTAAAGCAGTTGTAGCGTCTCATCGGAAGGGGCTCCTGCCCATTCGACGGATTCCAGGCATTCCCATTTGAGCGGGGCGATGGCATTCTCGTATTCCTTTTTTGCCCCACCTACCCAGCCATAACTGCCAATGCGCAGCGCTTTCCTGTACCAGATATGTTTACGCTCGAAAATGTCGAGTGCATAGGCCATTGGAGGGAAAACCCGGTATTCATAGGTCGGCATGGCGATCAGGATGCCCTCGCTTCTGTAGGCGTCAGCGAGCACCCAGGAAATATCATCATTGGGGACCCGATGGATGCTGTATGGAATGCCCGCATCCTCGATTCCCTGCAGGGCGGCTGCGAGTCCCCTTTCCGTGTTCCCATACATTGATCCCCAGACAACAGCAATTTCCTTTTCTCGCGGTCCTTCCATATAGCTTGCATAGCGGCTGTACCTTTCGATGATGCAGCTTGGATCCCTGCGCCAGACCATGCCGTGGCTTGGCGCGAGGACATGGATATCGAGGCCGGCCGCCTTGTCTATGGCGCGATTGACGAAGAGCCCGAAACTGGCAACGATGTTCGAGTAATAACGCAGGGATTCGGATTCGAAGAAGACATGCTCTTCATCGGAGAACTCGTCATCGAAAATCCTGTCCCCAAGGGCTCCGAAACTGCCGAAGGCATCACAGGAGAAAAGGACGCCGTCGCGCGGTGCCCAGGTAAACATGGTCTCTGGCCAGTGGACATTGGGCGCCTCGATAAATTCGAGGCTGACACCATCGCCCAGGTCGAGCAGATCGCCCGATTTGACGGCGTGAAGCCCATCTTCGATTTTATAGAAGCTCTTGACCAGTTCTATGCCCTTTGCGGTGGCAATGATTTCTACCTTGGGGTTGATGGCCCTGAATTCTTTGAGCCAGCCTGTATGATCTGGTTCGAGATGGTTCAGGATGAGGTAATTCACATCCTTGATGCTGATTCCAACAGAGGCAAGCTGGCCGGCAAGTTCGCCCGGCGCGCCAACCCAATCCCGAACCAGATCGATAATGGCAATCTTGTCACCTTTCACGACATAGGAATTCAGGGATACGCCATAGGGGATGGGCCAAATGCCTTCAAACAAGTCGTCGCTCTTGATGTCCGCGTGCATTGCATAGATTCGATCGGAAATCTGGTGGATTTTCATTGGAGTTTCCTTTCCCTGGCTGATCTTGGGCCCGCCGGCAGACGGGAATGCCCATTTCAATTAAAACATGCTTCCTCGGCTTGGGCAACATCAGAATGAGCCGCTCACGATCGCTCCCAGCGATACGGATACGGTATCCCCTCCCGCTAGAATGGAGTATTCAGTGTCGGCCCCTCCGAAAACGAACGTCGGGCTTAAAGTGAGCTTGAAGTTGTCGACTACATCCCAAGAGAAGGAAGGTTTGACAAAACCCGACCCATCCGAGAGGTTCGCGAGGACCAAAAGCGAGATGGAAGTGTCCTTTGTT